>JAQBPH010000590.1:0-7955 GCA_028287625.1 Chloroflexota bacterium
CCGCCATGCCCACGCCATCGCCCGGGCGCCGCGCTTCGGCATCGACGCCACCGGGGTGATCGTCGACTTCCCCCGGGTGATGGCCCGGGTGCGCGAGACCATCCGGCGGATCGCGGCGTACGAGGACGCCGCCCACCTCGAGGCGGCGGGGATCACCGTCCGCACCGGCCGGGCCACCCTGGCCGGTCCCGCCGAGCTGCGCGTCGACGGCGAGCCCGTCGCCACCGGCCGGATCGTGCTGTGCACCGGCAGCCGGCCGGCGGTGCCCCCGGTGCCCGGCCTCGACGCGGTGCCGTACCTCACCAACGAGACCCTCTTCGAGCTCACCGAGCAGCCCCGCCACCTGCTGGTGATCGGCGCCGGGCCGATCGGCCTGGAGATGGCCCAGGCCTTCCGCCGGCTGGGCAGCGAGGTGACCGTGGTGGACGCGCTCGACAGCCTGCTCCCCCGCGAGGACCCGGACATCGCCCGCATCGCCGGCGAGGCGCTCACCGCCGAGGGGGTGCGGATCCGGCTGGGGGTGCGGGTCGAGGCCGCCGAGCACGGCGGGGGCACCCACCGGCTGCGGCTGCGGCACGGTGCCGAGCAGCTGAGCCTGGAGGGCGACGCCCTGCTGGTGGCCACCGGGCGGCGGCCAAACGTGGAGGGGCTCGGCCTGGAGGCGGCCGGGGTGAGGGTCGAGCGCCGCGGCATCGCCGTCGACGACCGGATGCGCACGAGCGTCCCCGGCATCCTCGCCGCCGGCGACGTCACCGGGCTGTACCCCTTCACCCACGCCGCCGCCTACCAGGGACGGATCGCCGCCGCCACCGCGCTGGGCGAGCGGCGGCGCGCCGACTACCGGGTGCTGCCCTGGGTGACCTTCACCGACCCCGAGATCGCCCACCTCGGGCTCACCGAGCCGGAGGCGCGGCGGCAGCACGGTGACGACGTGACCGTCGCCCACCTGCCGCTGACCGCCGTCGACCGGGCGGTGATCCAGGGCGAGGTGCGGGGGATGGTCAAGGTGATCACCCACGGCCGCCCGGTGATCGGTCACCTCGGCGGCGGTGCGCTGCTCGGCGCCCACCTGATCGGCCCCGGCGCCGGTGAGCTCGTCCACGAGCTCGCGGTGGCGATGCAGACCGGGGCCTTCGCCGGGCGGCTGGCCCAGACCATCCACGCGTATCCGACGATGGCGCTGGCGGTGCAGCAGGCGGCGGCGCAGCTCTTCCCCCTGGGCCGGGCCACCGCCGGTGACCTCCGCGAGGAGCTCGCGGCGGACGACTGAGCCGATCGGTCGCTTGGGGGCCCAGGCGACTCCGCGGGCGCAATGGCGTCGCCGTGCCGCTTCCCATCTGCAGCGGCGTCAGCGCGCCTCGGGGCGAGGGAGGGTCCAGCCGTCCCTGGGAGTGGGCGGCGGGGCCGTTGCCGTCGGGCGGTAGGGGGCGAAGGGATCCTGCACGTCGCTGTGGCCGCTGGAGGCTCGGATCTCCCTCCAGATTTCACGCAGGCTCGCGCTCCCGACGTAGTAGCGTCCTCGCTTCTCGCCGACCGCGACCAGCAGGCCAGCCTCGACCATCGTCCTCAGGTCCCGTCCAGCCGTCTCGCGCGTCGAATCGTCATGCAGCCGGTAGGTGGCGTTGCGAACTCGCAGGCCAATGGCGGCGTCGTTGAGTGCGAGTAGCGAGCGCTCTGGAAGACCCGCCTTGCGGACCGCTTCGTCCAGCCGATCCCAGAGCCGCTCGACGTCGTTCATGCGGCGCAGAAGGATCCTGGCCTGCCTCAGATGGGCGGTCAGCGAGAAGCGGATCCAGGGCGTCGTATCGTTCTCAGGGTGCCATCCGCCCTTCCCGACCTCGGTGAGCACGGCGTAGTAGGCGTCGGTGTTGCGGCCGAGGTACTCCTCGATGCTGCAGAACTGTGGCGACAGGATGCCCTCCCTGGCCAGCACCAGGGTCTGCAGCGCTCGCGCCATGCGGCCGTTGCCATCCCGGAAGGGGTGAATCATGACCAGGTTCAGGTGGGCCATCGCGGCCCTCACCAGGACGGATTCGCCGTCCGCCGGCCCGTTGAGGTGACGCACGAGCTCATCGATGAAGAGAGGCACGGCCTCGGCGTCGGGTCCCTGGTACACCACCTCGCCGGCTTCGTCGTCTCTGACGTAGATGTCGCCTGGTCGCCAGAGGCCGGGGCTCTTGCTGAGGTCGTACCCGAGCATCATGAAGTGGAGGCTTCGCAGGAGGAGGTCGCCGTAGGTGAAGTGCGGGTCGCTGGCCAGCTGGAGGACGTAGGTCAGAGCATCGCGGTAGCCCTTCACGGCCGCCGTGGTCTCTGCCGTCGCATCGAGTGGCTCCTCGCCCTCTGCCACTGCGACGGCATCATCGAGGCTGACGTTGATCCCCTCGATGCTGTTCGAGCCCCGGATGGCGCGAGCGAACGACAAGCGCCGGAGGGAGCCCATCCACCGCTTCGGCTCAGCGGTCTGATGCCGGAGCCTCGCTCGGAGATCGTCGATCTGCGCGGCGACCTCTCGTTCAGCCTCTCGAAGAGGAGGCGGTTCGAAAAGGCGGGGCGCGCCGGTCGGCATGATGATTTGCCGCATTATGCACGATATTATACGTCATTCTGCCCGACGTAATCTGACTATCTTGGACGACTCGGCGCCGTGGCGCCGGCCCGATGCGCGTTCAGCCCCAGGCGGCGACCAGCGGGGTGTCGACGCCGATGTCGCCGCTCTGGCCGGTGCCGCCGGGGCTGCCCAGCGCCGCCTCGCGCCCGGGCAGCACCTCGGTGAAGAAGCGCCGGTTGTCGGCGATGAACTCCGCCTCCTCGGGGGCGACGCGCCGGTCCTGGGAGATCGCCTGCACCGGGCAGACCTGCTCGCAGGCGCCGCAGTCGATGCACTCGTCGGGATGGATGTACAGCTTGCGCGCACCCACGTAGATGCAGCTGACCGGGCACTCCTCGACGCACGACTGGTCCATGGTGTCGATGCACGCCGAGGTGATGACATAGGGCATCCCGACCCCTCCTCAGGCCGGTCCGCCGCCGAGCAGCGAGCGGTGCGCCGCGAGCCAGTCGCGGCCGGCGGGGGTGATGTGGCGGTGCTCGCGGTCGGTGGCGAGCAGCGGCGGGTCCTGGGTGTAGAGGTGGGCGACGGCCCGCGGGTCGGTGGCAACCTCGCGCGCCGCCTGGTGGGCCTCCAGCTTGTGGAGCCTCCCCCCCGGGGCGCTCTCGAAGCGCGCCAGCAGCAGCGCCTCGCGCCGCCCCATGGTGCGCGGCGCGGGCTCCGCGGGCGCGGGCGCGAGCACCTCCTCCATCTCGCGGGTGAACTGGCGCAGCAGGTTGCGAATCCGCGAGGCGCGGTCGATGTCGCCGAGCGACCCGCCGGGTGCGGGGTCGCCGGCGGCGCCGCCGCTTCCCTGCCAGGTGCGCTTGGGATGGCGGCGCAGGTACTCCTGCTCGAGCGCGAGCATCCGCTCGGTGTGGGTGCGGAACTGCTCGGCGGTGCCGTGGAGGAACACCCAGTTGCGGGTGGCGTGGGCATGAGCGCCCTGACGCTCCAGCTCCTCGTCGCTCAGCTCGGTGGCGGGCAGACCCTCCATGCCGCGCCTAGGCGAACCGCACGTAGTCGTACTCGAACCCGTGGTCGTTGATGCCCACCCTCGGCGGCGCCACCCAGCCCGCGATCCTCCCCGGCTCGTACACCGGCTGCATCAGCGAGCCGACGAAGTCGCGGTCGGCGCGGCTGGGCAGGAACTCGTCGCGACGGCGCTCCCACTCCGCATCGTCCAGCACCTCGCCGGCGGGGGTCGCGTGGATCGCGGCGAAGGCGCCGACGTGGCGGTTGAAGGCCTGGTGGGGAAGGGCGAGCCGGCGGTCCACACCCGCCTCCTGGAGGATGCGGTTCCAGCGGTTCAGGCCGTTCTCGCAGTCCTGCACGTACTCGCGGCGCAGGTCCTGGTTGAGGCCGGTCACGGCCGGAACCTCGATGCTGCCGGGCCGCCCGTCGACCAGACTGTCGACGGCGATCAGCGAGTCGACCAGGCGGTGGTCGTCCGTGCGCCGGGTCTCCTGCCAGCGCCCCTTGAGGCCGGCGGTGAAGTAGGAGGCGACGTTGCTGGAGGTCTCGCCGCCGAAGAGGTCGAGCGAGACGCTGAAGTGGAAGTTGAGGTAGCGCTGGATGACCTCGAGGGGGATCCCGCCGTGATTGCGAATGTCGTCCGTGTCGTGCTCGCGCATCAGCTGGGCGGTGCGCTCCACCACCCGGTCGACGCCGGTGGTGCCCACGAACATGTGGTGGGCCTCCTCCTTGAGCATGAACTCGCAGGTGCGCGAGAGCGGGTCGAATGCGCTCTCCTTGAGCGTGCCCAGCTGGAACTTGCCGTCGCGGTCGGTGAAGTAGGTGAACATGTAGAAGGCGAGCCAGTCCGCGGTCGGCTCGTTGAAGGCGCCGAGGATGCGCGGCGCGTCGCTGCTCCCCGAGTTGCGCAGCAGCAGCGCCTCGGCCTCGTCGCGCCCGTCGCGGCCGAAGTAGGCCTGGAGCAGGTAGACCATCGCCCAGAGGTGACGGCCCTCCTCGACGTTGATCTGGAACAGGTTGCGCAGGTCGTAGAGCGAGGGCGCGGTCCTGCCCAGCAGGCGCTGCTGCTCGACCGACGCGGGCTCGGTGTCGCCTTGTGTGACGATCAGGCGGCGCAAGGTGGTGCGCAGCTCGCCCGGCACCTGCTGCCAGACCGGCTCGCCCTGGTGGGCGCCGAACCCGACGGTGCGCCCGGGCTCGCGCTCGGCGAGGAAGATGCCCCAGCGGTACTCCTGGAGGACGACCCGGTCGAAGTGCGCCCAGCCGTCCCTGCCCACCGCCACCGCGGTGCGCAGGTAGACGTCGCGGTGGGGCAGCTCCGGGCCCATCTCCCGCCACCATTGCAGGAACTTGGGCTGCCAGGACTCCAGGGCGCGCTGCAGCCGCCGGTCGTTCGCCAGGTCGACGTTGTTGGGGATGCGGTCGCCGTAGTCGATCCGGCCGGCCGTGGTGGTCACACTCGTCTCCTGTCGAAGCTGGCGCGCTGCCCCGTCCCGTACGTTCGCAGGGCGCCGTCGGGGCCGGCAGCGTTGGGGCGGGTGAAGATCCAGTTCTGCCAGGCGGTGAGCCGGGCGAAGATCTTGGTCTCGAGGGTCTCGGGGCCGGGGAAGCGGAGGTTCGCCTCCATGCCGGTGAGCGCGTCGGGGCTGAAGCTGGCGCGCTCCTCGAGCGCGAGCCGGACCTCGTCCTCCCAGTCGATGTCGTCGGGGGCGGAGGTGACCAGCCCGAGCTCGAGCGCCCGCGCGGCGTCCAGCGGCTCGCCGGCGAGCGCGCGCAGGCGGTCGACCCGATCGGGCTCGCCCAGGAAGCGAACCTCCAGCCGGCTGAGGTCGTTGGACATGGGGAGGACGCCGAAGTTGGTGGTGCCGAGGGTGATGGCGGCGGGCTCGTCCCCCTCGCCCTCGAGCACTCCGTCGAGCATGTAGCCGCGGTCGGCGGCGAGCAGCAGCTCCAGCAGCGGCCCGGCGAAGCAGCTCCCCGGCTCGACGAGGGCGATGAGGCTGCGGCTGCTGACGTCGAGCCGCTTCAGGGTGCGCTTCAGGTAGTGGCGGACCTCGTTGACCAGCCAGTCGCCGGCGTGCTCGGTGAGCAGCCGCTCGTGGGCGAGCACCGCGGCGGAGTCGCCCCGGGTGCGGAGCACCCAGGTGCCCAGCTCGAGCTCGTTGGTGCGCAGGTGGAGGATGAGGTCGTCGAGCTCGCGGGTGACCGCCAACGGCCAGAACTCCGCGCCCGCCGCGTGGATCGCCTCCAGGCTGTCGGGCGCCGGCCCGCCCGGCCCCCGCACCGTGACCGCCACCGTGCCGGCCTCGCGGTCGAGCTCGGCGCGGACGTGGGGATAGTCGATGGCGCTCTCGCCGGCGGTGCGCCGCAGCGGGGTCAGGGTGATGCCGCGGCCGTCCGCCGGACGGCTGGAGGCGGCCGCCGCCTCGGCGGCGCGCTCGGCCACCACCTCGTCGAAGCGCCGCCTGGGAATGCTCTCGTCGACCAGCCGCCAGTCCACCGCGGTCTGGCCGCGCACCCCCTCGGCGCGGGTGGCGAAGACGTCGGCGAGGTCGCGGCGCACGCGACGCTTGTCCACCACCCGGGTCAGCCCGCCGGTGCCGGGGAGCACGCCGAGCAGCGGCAGCTCGGGCAGCGACACCGCCGAGGAGCCGTCGTCGACGAGGAGGATGCGCTCGCAGGCCAGCGCCAGCTCGTAGCCGCCCCCCGACGCGGTGCCGTTGAGCGCGGCGATCCAGGTCTGCCCGGAGTTCGCGGTGGCGTCCTCGATGCCGTTGCGGGTCTCGTTGGTGAACTTGCAGAAGTTCACCTTCCAGGGATGGCTCGACTGCGCGAGCATGCGGATGTTGGCGCCGGCGCAGAAGACCCTGTCCTTCCCCCCGGTGACCACGACCGCGCGCACCTCGGGGTGCTCGAAGCGCAGCCGCTGGGACGCGTCGTAGAGCTCGATGTCGACGCCGAGGTCGTAGGAGTTGAGCTTCAGCGGGTAGCCGGGGACCAGCCCTCCCGCCTCGTCCACGTCGAGCACCAGCCGGGCCACCTGTCCGTCGATCTCCAGCCGCCAGTGCCGGTAGCCGTCGGGACGGGCGTCGAAGCACACGTGCGGCGGCGCGGCGCCCTCGGTGGCGGACGCCGCCTCGGCAGGACGGGTCGAGAGAGACATGCCGCTCCTCCTTGCCCTCCTCGGCTGGCATGCGGGGCGGGCAAGTGTGCCACACCCACGCCTATCTTCTACGTTTTTCTACGTACACGTCAAGTCTATGTAGCACATTTGCGGGTGCGCCACTCCTCCCGCGTACGTGGGATAGTCCGCCAACAGCCCCTCATCCGATTCACGGCGGTCAGCAGCAGCAATGTCTCCTACCGGGCCGGCCGCGTCGCCGGCCACCCCACCCCAACGAGCCCCGCGGCGGGCGGCGCGGCCGATCCTGAGCCGGCGCCGCCAGGTGGGCGCGGCCAGCGCCCGGTCACTGCTGCTCACCATCCTCGGTGAGTTCGTGCTGCCCCGTGGCGAGCCGGTGTGGACCTCGACGCTGGTCGCCATCCTCGGCCGGCTGGGCGTCGAGGAGAAGTCGGCGCGGCAGGCGCTGGCGCGGACCGCGGCGGAGGGCTGGCTGGTCTCCGAGCGCACCGGTCGCCGGGTGCGCTGGTCGCTGAGCGCGCCCGGGCGGCGACTGCTCACCGAGGGCGCCGAGCGCATCTACTCGTTCAATGCGGCCCTGCCGCAGTGGGACGGCGAGTGGCTGCTGCTGCTCGTCTCGGTGCCCGAGGCCCAGCGGGCGCTCCGCCACCGGCTGCGCACCCGGCTCACCTGGGCGGGATTCGGCTCACCGGCGCCGGGCATGTGGCTCAGCCCCCACCCCGACCGCGAGGTGGAGTGCGACGCGGTGCTGGTCGAGCTCGGGCTGCGGTCGGCGGCGATGTCCTTCCGGGCCCGCTTCGGCGGCATCGGCGAGCAGCGCGCCCTGGTCGCCCAGGCCTGGGACGTCGAGGAGATCAGCGCCCACTACGAGGGCTTCATCGAGGAGTTCGGCGGCCTGGATCCCGAGCCCGGCGACGCCGTGCTCCTCGCGCAGACCCGGCTGGTCCACGAGTGGCGCCGTTTCCCCTTCCTCGATCCGCGGTTGCCCTACGACCTGCTCCCCCCCGGCTGGAGCGGCACCCGCGCCGCCGCCCTCTTCCAGTCCCGTCACGAGAGCTGGAAGGAGGGCGCGCAGCGCCGCTGGGCCGAGGTCGCCGCCGGAGCCGGCTGACCGGGCACGCATCAGCCGCCGGGGACGGCGATCCCCATCAGCGAGCCGGTCAGCGAGCGCACCCCGACCACCGGCCGCGGCAGCGACGGCAGCGGGAGCGGCGGCGGCGGGGAGCCGGGCGCACGAGGTGCCGCGCC
>JAQBPH010000636.1:0-25611 GCA_028287625.1 Chloroflexota bacterium
AACGCCGCATCGAAGGAGGACGACCAGGCGAGCTGGCTCGGAGCGACCGGCTCATCCCCCCGCAGCGCCGCCACCCCGGGGATGGCGACGGCGACGGGACGCTGCCGCGCCGGCACCGAAAGCGTGCGCAGGTGGCCGGTGTCGGGGTGGACGACCCCGACGGCCGAGGCGGTCCCGATCCCCTGCGGGGGCGGCCGCCACAGGGCGAACGCCCCCAGGCGAGGGGGGTCGGCGGGCAGGAAGAGGACGTCGCCCCGGTGGTCGATCACGAGCGGTCGAGGGTATCCCGTTCCCGCTGCCTCGGCGCTGGCCGGTGCGCTGGGGGAGTGAGGTGGGGCTGCCGTCGCGAGGACCCTAGCCGGCGGAGCTCAGGTATTCGGCGTCGGTCACGTGGGTGCCCCAGTCGGCGGTGTTGCCGTCCTCGTCGGTCTCGGTGATGCCGATGTGAGTCATGAAATGACGCGGCGCCGCCCCGTGCCAGTGGCACTCGCCGGGTTCGGTGACGACGGTGTCGCCGGCGCTGACCTCCTGGACCGGGCCGCCGCGCTGGCCGACCCGTCCGGCGCCCTCCACGACGTGAAGGACCTGGCCGAACGGATGCGTGTGCCATGCCGTGCGTGCGCCCGGGGTGAAGTGGACGCTGTTGGAGACGAGCCGTGACGGGGCGTTGCCCACCGCGATCTGGTCGATCCAGACGGTGCCGTTGAACCGCTCGGGATCGCCGAGCTGGCTCTCCGGTCGGACGCGGGTGACTCGCATTCGTGGCCTCCTCCGTGGCGGGATCGCGACCACGATAGCGGTGACACTCGGCCGGCCGCTGGTCACCGGCAGGGCTCGGTGCCGGCCGCGGACCGGGCCGGCGACGAGATCGGGAGCGTCGCTGCAGAGCGGGAGGTACCATGACGAGCGATGCACAAGCCCAGGATCGCTGAGATCAAGGACGCGCTCGGCAATCGTCTGTTCGTCGCCATGTGCCCCAACTGCTACAACGGCTCACCGCGACGAGACCGTGAGGACGCGGTCCAGGACTGCATGGACCATGCCAGCAACCCCGTCAGCAACATTCGCGAGCGCCGCGAATTCACCGAGCCCACCCCCGGCGAGGGCCCCAACCTCGGCGAGTGGGCGTCCGGCGCCGCCTCGCCGGCTCCCACGCCGGCGTCCGGGCCGGTTCCCGCCCGGACGCCCGAGAAGCCCGAGGAGATGGATCCCGAGAAGAGGCGCAGGGCGGAGGCCATGGCTCGCCTGAACTCCGCGCTGGGGCGGATGCCCTGACCTGACCGCTCCCCGTCGCGCGCCGCCGGCGCGTCACGCCGGTGAAGGGCTGACCCCGCCCACCACCGAGCGGCGGTATCGGTGGCCGGCTCGACGCCCACGAGCGGATGGTCATACTCGCCGTGTCGCGCTCTGCCGACCACGGGAGCACACGATGGCTGATCTGACGATCGAGGACGTCACGGTCGGTGCCGGAGCGGAGGCGCGCCCGGGCGGGACGGTCAAGGTCCACTACACGGGCACCCTGGACGACGGCAGCAGGTTCGACTCCTCCCGTGATCGAGGGAGGGCCTTCTCGTTCCTCCTGGGCGGCGGCCGGGTGATCCAGGGATGGGACCAGGGCGTCGCCGGGATGCGCGTCGGCGGGGTGCGCAGGCTCGTCATCCCGGCCGAGCTCGGCTATGGCGATCAGGGCGCCCCGCCCGTGATCCCGCCCCGCTCCACCCTCCACTTCGAGATCGAGCTGCTCGAGATCACCTGATCCCGGTCACTCCCCGGGCTCGGACCGCCTGACCTCCTGGACGAGCCAGCCGTTGCCGTCCGGGTCGCGAAAGGAGAGGAACGAGCCGTAGTCGCTGCGGTGCGGATCGGGCCCGGCCACCTGACGGCCCGACTCGAAATGGACGATCTCGCCGGCGTCCATCCCGCGTTCGACGAGCTGGGCATGCGCGGCGTCGATGTCGGAGACGATCAGGTGGAGGCCCTGGACGGAGCCCGCCGACTCCGTGTTCCTCATGAGGGCGATCGAGCACGCCGACCCCGGCGGCGTCAGCTGCACGACGCGAAAGTCGTCGCCGGCGCTGTGGTCGACCTCCAGGGTGAATCCGGCCCTGTCGATGTAGAAGGTCTTGGCGCGGTCCACGTCCGAGACGGGGACCACCACGAGCTCGAGCTTCCAGTCCACGATGCAGCCTCCGTGTGTCCATGCGAGTGAGTGCAGACGCCGAGCGCAGGTTGCCCCACGGGGTACGCGGCGTGCACGGTGGAGCCTCACCCGGGCCGGAGGACGAGAGCATGAAGGCGCTGCGCATCCACCGCTTCGGTGAGCCACTCGTCCTCGACGACGTCGACGAGCCTCGGCCGGAACCCGGCGAGAGGGTGGTCGACATCGAGTACGCGGGGGTCGACCCGCTGGACGTCTGGCTGGCGATGGGGAAGACCCGGCCCGATCTGCCCCTGCCGTGGATTCCGGGGACCGAGGCGACCGGTCGCGTGGACGGACGGCGCGTGCTCGTCTGGGGCCACGGCCTCGGGGTGCGCCGGCCGGGGCTGTATGCGGAACGGGCGGCCGTCCCCGAGGACGCGCTGCTGCCGCTTCCCGACGGCGTCGATCCCGTGCAGGCGGCGGGGCTTCCCGTCGCGGGCCGCACCGCGTGGCGCCTCGTGCACGACGTGGCGCGGGTGCACGAGGGAGAGACGGTGCTGGTCCTCGGCGCCAGCGGTGGTGTCGGCTCCCTGATCCTCCAGCTCGCACGGCAGGCGGGTGCGACCGCGTACGGGCAGACCGGCAGCCCGGCGAAGGCCGGATGGATCAGGGACCAGGGCGCCGAGGACGTGCTCGTCTGCGGCCCCGACGAGCTCGCCGGTCTCGCCCGGCCCCTCCGACCGCAGGTCGTCTTCGACCCGCTGGGCGACGGTTTCACCGGCGCCGCCGTGGAGGCGCTGGCTCCCCACGGGCGCGTCGCCATCTTCGGCGCCTCGGCCGGCGATCACGCGGACATCAACCTCCGCGCCCTCTACTCGAGGGGCCTGTCGATCCTCTCCTACGCGGGGCTCCTCGAGCCCGAGAAGGAGGTCCGGACCGCGCTCGAGAAGGTCGTCGAGGCGCTCGCGCAGGGCCGGCTGCACGTCCCGATCGACGACGTGATCCCCCTGGAGAAGGGCGCGGAGGCCCATCGCCGCATCGTGCAGCGCGCCGTGCGCGGCAAGCTGGTGCTGTGGGTGGGCGAGCGCTAGGACGCGGGGTGCGTGAGCCGCCGGGCGGAGAGGTCGTCGCACGCCTCGCAGACCGCGCCGGGGATCATCCCGAGGCGCATCGCCAGGGCGAAGATCCTGCAGCCGAGGCAGATCCCGGCGAACGCCTCGAGGCTGGCCGCCACGGTCAGCCCGAGCAGGACGATGTCCGCGGCACCGTCGAGGTGGAGGCCGAGCGCGAGCACCGCCGCGGTGGCGCTGAAGGCCAGGCCGATCCCCTGGGCGAAGCGCTTCGGTGGTCCGGCGACGAGCCGGGGCGCCAGCGGCAGCCGCGGGACGACCACGCGGGTGGCGAGCAGGCCGAGGAGGCTGAGCCGGGGTCCGGTGAGGACGCGGGCGAGGAAGCCGTAGGCGAGCAGCACCAGCAGCCAGTGCTGCCCGGTGGCGAGGATCAGCACCGAGAGCGCCACGACGCCCAGGGCGACGACGCGGGCGGCGTGCTCGTCGACGGGGTTGGGGAACCGGAACATGGGCCCTCTCAGCACATACTTGATAAATCTGATCCAGTTTATCAGCATCAGTCTGTGCCGAGCCTGGTAGGGGACGGCGGACGAGGACGTCAGCGCCCCGCTGTGACATCGCAGTGAGCCGGGTCAGCCTGCCCTGCTCCTGAGTGCCTCCAGGATCGCCTCCTGGCCCTCGAGAAGCTGAAGCTGCTGCACGTTCATCTGGTGCAACGCCGTCAGCGTCACGTGGTCGGCCGCCGCCCGCGCGTCCTGTGCGGTCGAGATCACGTTCTGGCCGACGATGATGATGGGGAGCAGCACCAGCTGCAGGAAGTTCGAGGACACCCAGTTGACCAGAACCGTCGGTGAGCCCTGCTGGATGGCCGACGGTAGTGCGACGAAGGCGATGATGGTGAAGAGGTAGGCACAGTACATGGTGCCGACGATCCTGGTGATCCTCACCGCCAGCCACGCATTTGCGCGTCCTATCGGGCCGGAGCCGTGCACCTCCGCATTGACCTGCTCCTTCCTGACGTGCCGGGGCACGTGTCGCGTGGGCGCGCGTCGTGCCGCCTCCAGGGCGTGCTGGTAGCCCTCCTCGCTGGGCAGAGCGGCCTCACCTTCGCCTGTCATCGCCGACCTCCGATACCGTCCGCACGGTCGAAGGGTAGCTCGTACCTGTCCCAGCCTCGTCATCACGCACCGCGGCGTGCGCGCCTCACGCGAGTGGTGGGGCCGATTCCGCCTCGTTCTCACCCGGCCACGGTGGCGACGTGTAGCAGAGGAACCGAAGATCCTCGGTGGCCTGGAACTGGAACGCCCATCCCGTGGGGATCGTGACCACGGACCCAGGGGCCACTGGCGTCACGTGGACCGTGCCGTCTGGCGACCGTCGCCACACCCGCCCGGTGCCGGCCAGGAAATACCAGATCTCCTCGACGGTTCGGTGTCGCACGGCCCTGCTGGTGCGTCCGGCGGGGAGGCGGACCTCGACCAGGCTTGCCGTCAGGGCGTCGGGCAGCCGGTTGCTCTCGGAGGAGATCTGATGACCGGAGGCCGGCACGAGGAAGTGGATCTCCGATCCATCGGGGGCGATCGCGTCCGGCGGCATGGCCCGATTCTCCACACAGTCAGGTGATTGGCGCTCGCCCCTCGTCAGGTCGGAAGCGGCAGCGATTGACCGGTCTCGAGCAGGGTCTTGAGATTGGACAGGATGGCCGGCCACCCGTCCCGCGTCCCCTTCAGCATCTCGCTGTCGGGCTCGAAGTCGTCGTGCATCACGGTGAGCCTGACGGTCTCGCCGAGCGGCTCGAGGAGGAAGGTCACCTTGGAGCGTCTCTCCTTCACCAGCTCGGCGAACCGTTCGGGTGACCAGCCGAACAACGCCGCGTGCTGCGGCTGGTAGTTGTGCCACCGGTAGGACAGGCGCCGGTACGGCTCCGATTCCAGCACCACCTGGCCGACCTCGCAGAACTCCTCGCCCGGTCCCCACTGCAGGCGGATGGTGGAGCCGACGTTCCAGTCGGACTCGAGGCCGATGCCCCAGTAGCGGAGCGTGAACACCGGATCGGTGAGCGCCTGCCAGAGCGTTTCCGGTGTGGTCCGGATGTAGGTCGTGTACACGAATTCGGTCTGTGGCACCGCGTCGCCCTCCAGCACTCGTTTGAGATCGGCGAGCGCACGCGCCCGCTCGCGGTGGTATCGGCGGATCCACCGGTCGGCGATGTCGTCGATGGGTGCAGCGTTCAGGTAGTGCAGCTTCTCCCGGCCCCTCCGGACCGTCGTGATCAGGTTCGCCGCCTCCAGGATGGCGAGGTGTTTGGTCACCGATTGGCGTGCCATGTCCAGGCCCGAGCACAGCTCCCGCAACGTCTGGCCGTTGTGATCGTTCAAGCGGTCGAGGAGTCGGCGCCGGCTCGGATCGGCGAGAGCCCGAAAGACTGCGTCCATCGACCGATCCAGTGGTGAGCCAGGCAGCCTCTTGGCTGCATGTCTCCATTATGCAGCCAAGAGGCTGCATGTCAAGGAGCGCTGCCGGGGTGGGCGCTCCTGCGCCGGGTGGCCGCCGGCGTATTCTGTCCCCAGCCGAAGGAAGGAGGTCGAGATGCGGAGGATCCACCGTGCCCACGCCGGAGGGCAGGGCCTGTTCGACCGCCATTCCGATCTCTACGACCGTGTGGCGAGCCGGCTGGCACGACCCCTGTACGAGCGGGTGGCGGCGGACGTCGCAGCGGCGGGGCTCGCCGAGGCGGCCCGGGTGCTCGACGTGGGCACGGGAGCCGGCCACGTCCCGATCCTCATCGCGAGGGCGCGCCCCGGGCGGCGCGTCGACGGGCTCGACCTTTCCGCCGGCATGATCGAGGTGGCGCGGCGGAAGGCTGCGGTGGCCGGCCTGGAGGGCCGGGTGGACTTCATCGTCGGCGATGTCGCCGACATGCCCTATCCCGACGCCACGTTCGACCTCGTCGTGTCGACCATGAGCCAGCACCACTGGCCCGACGCCGGAGCCGGCCTTCGCGAGCTCCGGCGCGTGCTCCGCCCCAGCGGCCAGGTCTGGATCTACGACTTCCGGCACGCGCTGCCGCAGGCCGAGGCGGCCGCACGCGATGCGTTCCCGGGGCAGGTCGTGCGGCGCGAGGCCCTTCGCACCGGCGCGCTGCGGCTCCGACTCACCGGCCGGGTCATGGTGGGGCCATCGTAGCGACATTCCCACCGCGGACCGGACGCCCGTGGTCGGGGCCGATGCCCGCCCCCACGGGCTCGGCGCACCCGGCAACTCAGCGCCGATGTGCTGGCCGAGCACCGCATGTGAGACCTGGACCTGCCGAACGGCGGTCTGCTCGGCCCCTGGTACCCTACCGATCGGCGATCGAGCTCGACCGAGAACGCATTCAGGACACCACGCAACGGGGCGGGATGGGTATGAGGCTACGCCGTCTGGGGAACTCCGGTCTCGCCGTTTCGGTGGTCGGCCTCGGCACCAACAACTTCGGCCTGAAGCTCGATCTCGAGGAGAGCCGGGCCGTGGTGCATGCCGCCCTGGATCACGGCATCAACCTGTTCGACACCTCGGACTCGTACGGCGATTCGGAGCAGCGCCTCGGCGAGATCCTGCAGGGCAGGCGGGACGACGTCCTGATCGCGACCAAGTTCGGCAGTGACGTGCGCCGGCTCGGCCAGGACAACGGTCTCGACTGGGGCGCGCGCGGATCGCGCCGCTACATCCGCCGGGCGGTCGAGAACTCGTTGCGCCGGCTGCGCACCGACTGGATCGATCTCTATCAGATCCACCAGCCCGACCCGAGCACCCCGATGGAGGAGACCCTGTCCACCCTGGATGATCTCGTGCACGAGGGCAAGGTCCGCTATCTGGGACATTCGAACCTCAGCGGCTGGCAGGCCGCCGACGCGGAGTGGATCGCGCGCACCCGCAACCTCGAGCGCTTCATCAGCGCGCAGAACGAGTACAGCCTGCTGGAGCGCGGGATCGAGGCCCACCTCGTCCCGGCCCTGGAACGGTACGAGATCGGCCTGCTGCCCTACTTCCCGCTGGCGAGCGGCCTGCTCACCGGCAAGTACCGACGTGGCGAGGCCCCACCGGACGGCAGCCGGATCCAGGCGTGGAACCGCGAGTCGGTGCTCACCGACGTGACCTTCGACGTGCTGGAAGCGCTCGACGCCTTCGCCCGCGAGCGTTCGATCACCATGCTCGACGTGGCCATCGGCGCCCTGGCTGCGAAGCCGGCCGTCTCCTCGGTGATCGCCGGCGCCACGTCGCCCGAGCAGGTCGCTGCCAACGTCAGCGCCGGTGAGTGGCAGCCCACCGCCGATGATCTGGCCGAGATAGACCGGATCACCTCGCGGGACGACGAGAGGTGACCTCGGCACTCAGTCGGGCGCCTGCTCCGCGGACAGGCTTCCCAACAGTGTCCGAACGGCATCCCGCGCAAACACCCGGTCCGCATCCCCGACGGCCTGCTCACCGACAAAGCTCCTGACGAATGCCCGCTGGAAGCAGGCTCCGAGCAGCAGACCGGCGGCGACGGACGGCTTCGCACGCCGTGACAGGCGCCCGATCCGCTGCTCGGCCTTCAGATATGCGGCCAGGACCTCGAAGGGCCGCTGGGGGCCCGCTCCGCTCGCCCGAAGCGTCTGCCGGTGGTGGGCCAGCAGCACCGGATCGGAGAAGAGGGCGGCGGCCATGGGAACCGACCGGTCGTAGAACGCCATGGCGGCACGTGCCACCTCCTGGAGGTTCGCCGCGACCGTGCCCTGCCCCACCCGCTCGGGGAGCTCGTCCAGGAGCGACATCAGCGGAGGCAGGCGCTCGCTCAGCACGCAGAGGAACAGCTCCTCCTTGTCGCGGAAGTGCTTGTACAGGGCGGCCTCGGAGAAGCCCGCGGCTCGTGCGATCTCCTTGGTGGTGGTCGCCGCCAGACCTCTCGTGCCCATGACGTGCGCCGCAGCGTCGAGGATCCGCTCTCGCGTGCTCAGGAGTGCCATCGACCTCTCTTGACATGCTGGTGAGTGCTCACTAACCTACGTTAGTAAATGCTCACCAACGATCCCATGCAGGGCGCATGCCTGTCAAGCCACGGAGGCGTGGCAGGATGCGAGTCCGGCGACAGGACGAGTCGAGAAGAGGAGGGGATTCCCCATGACCATCGAACGACGGCCGCTTCCCGCCCTTGTGCGGCGCACGAGCCGGATCGTCACGCCCCTGCTCAGGCTGGGTGTCCCGATCGGCCCCATGTACCTGCTGACCGTGACGGGAAGGCGCAGCGGCCTGCCACGAACAACGCCCGTCGCCACCTTCGAGTTCGAGGGCAGGCGCTACGTGCCCCAGGCCATTCCGGAGGCCAACTGGGTTGCCAACGTCCGAGCCGCCGGCTGGGCCGTCCTCGGCCGCGGCCGGCGACGGCGGCGGGTCTCGCTCGTCGAGGTCCCGGTCGAGGAGCGGCGGCCCATGCTGCGACACGTGGGCTCCATGGCGCCGGCCCGCCTCCGCCGTCAGTTCGTGGAGACCGGGCTCGTGGAGCCGCCCGGCGACCCCGAGTCGTTCGCCGCCGCCAGCCCCAGGATCGCCGTGTTCCGCGTGGACGACGCGATGTGACCAGGGCCCCCCATGTCCTGGGGAGGTGGCGCAGCCGGAGGCTGCTGGCCGGTCGCTGACCGCTCCCGTGGTGAGATCGGCCGAGCAACTCAGGCCAGGTCTTCGCCGCGTGACCAGTCCGCCAACCGCTCCGTCAGGGCCGCGTCGACGGCACCATGGAGCTCTCGGGCGGGGCATGCCTCATCGAGGAGCTCCTCCTGCCAGTCCATCAGCGCGGCGTGCAGCCTGTGCGCGTTGCGCGCACTGCGCACCGCCTCGGGCACCGGCCGGCCGATCTCAGCCTCGAGCCGGCGGACGCGATGGGGGATCAGCGGGTCGGGCTGCCGGCCGCGGCCGGAGAGGTTGATCTCCTCGACCGTCTCGACGAGCGCGTCCACGGCGCGGACGGCGCGCTGCCGTGCCTCCTGGAGACGACGGCCGGCGAGCCACGCGCCCCGGTGCCGGGAGTAGTCAGCCGTGGCCCGAACGATCGAGGGACCTCGGACGGTGCTTGCGGGTGCGGCGACGCTGGTCACGGTCGGTACCTCGCTTGTGTGACGGACCCCGGTGGTGTGACTGTGGGACCATGGTCGCCATCGCAGCGACGTGATCGCATCCGGGTGCCCCCTGGTCCGGTCCCCAGTCACTCCCCTGGGGTGCGTTGGAGTGAGGGCAGGCGCTTCCGGAAGTGGATGACGTCCTGGAACGTCGAGTGCTCTGCCTGGAGGCGGTGGTCTACGGGCTGCGCCGCGCCTTCGACGCCGCGTCTCCATCGATGCCGGGAAGAACCTGCGTGAGCTCGGTGCGCGAGCCGATGCCGAGCTTGGTGAAGACCTTGCGCAGGTGGTACTCGACGGTGCGCGGGCTGAGGAAGAGTCGGGCGCCGACCTCCTGGTTGGTGAGACCCTCGTGCGCGAACCGTGCGATCTGCATCTCCTGCGCGGTGAGCCGGTCGCCGGACTCGACCCTCGACCTGAGCACGCGCTCACCGGCGGCGAGCAGCTCGCGCGCGGCACGGTCCGCGAAGGCCCTCGCGCCCATCGACACGAACATCTCGTGCGCGATGCGCAGCTGCTCGCGGGCGTCGAGCCGCCGGCGCTCGCCTCGCAGCCACTCGCCATAGAGGAGATGGGCGCGGGCGAGGTGGATCTTGGTGCGGGTTCGACCCAGCAGGTCGAGCGCCTGACGGAAGAGGTCCTCGGCGGCCTGGCCCTGCGCCAGCAGGGCGAGGCAGCGGGCGCGCAATCCCCGTGCCACCTCGGTCGCGCTGTGCTGCGCGAGATCGCACAGCCTCTGCATGGCGGCATCCGCGAGCTCGGGCCGGCCGGTCCGTGCCGCCGCCTCGACCAGCTCGGGGATCGTCCACTGAGGGGAGTCACCCGTCGCACACGCGCGCTGTGCGGAGGGGAGCGCGGTGTCATGGTTCCCGAGACCGTTGTGGAGGACCGCTGTCGAGAGCTCGACGATGGTGATCGCCCGGCCCTCGCCCCGCGCCTCAGCGTCCGCGAGCACCTCCTCGGCGAGCGCGGCGTGGTCCGCCTCGACGCCGCGCCAGCCGGCGAGCAGGATCTCGCCGGTGGACATGGGCGGGCTCCCGGTCGCGGTCGTGATCGACCGGGCCTCCTCGAGCAGCGCCGCGCCCGCGGCGAAGTCACCGGTCTCCACGGTCACCGCGGCGAGGCGCGTGAGAGCGACGGGCAGCAGGGCCAGGGCGCCGGTGTCCCGGGCGAGCTGCACCGCGCGGGTGGCGAGGGTGAGCGACGCCTCGTGGTCGCACAGCTCGCCCGCCGTGCGCACCGCGAGCGCGAGCCAGCGGAGCTCGTCACCGTCGCGATGGGCGTCGAACGCCTTCTTCAGCGTCGGCACGCCCGCCGCGTACCCCTCGGTGAGGAGTGCGGCGAGGCCGTCGAGCAGCAGGTCGCTCGGCTGCGGCGGCTCCGGCGCCGGGGGAGCGGCCCGAGCCGCCGCAGCCATCTGGAGCACCCCGTGGCCCTCTGCCAGGGAGCCGGCGACGATGGCCGCGTCCAGTGCCTCGAGGTACGTCTCGCGCGCCAGCCGGACGTCGAGCGGCTCGAGCCTGCGCGCCGCCCTGAGCAGCAGGGGAGCGGCATCGCGGTCACGGCGGGCGACGAAGGCGATCCGCGCTCGCATCCGCTCCACCTGGGCGCGTTGCAGCTCGTCCAGGCGTCCCTCGTCCGCCGCGTCGAGAAGCCGCGACGCCGCCCCGGCCGATCCGGCGTCCAGGTTGACCTGGGCGGCCTCGAGGAGGCGCTCGGCCCGCCGGCCCGGATCGGGGGTGAGGGCGACCGCGCGCTCGAGGAAGGCTGCCGCCGCCGCCAGGCTTCCTCGCGCCAGCGCACGGCCGGCCGCACGCTCGAGCTCCTCCGCGACCGCCCCGTCGGGGTCCAGTGTGGCATGGGCGCGGTGCCATGCCCGGCGCTCGGGGTCCAGAGCGGGGTCGATGGCGTCGGCGAGCGCCCCGTGGACGGTGCGACGCTGGTCCGGCGATGCCGCCCGATAGACGGCGGAGCGCACCAGGGGATGGCGAAAGGCGATGCGGGCGCCGAGCTGCACCAGCCCGTCGGCCTCCGCCGGGGCCGCCGCGTCGAGGCCGATGTCGAGCCGCGCCGCCGCCCGCCAGATCAGCTGCGCCTCGCCGGTGGGCTCGACCGCCGCCGCCAGCAGCAGCAGCCGGGTCGCGGCCGGGAGCTGCTCGACCCGCCGTGTGAAGCTCTCCTCGATCCGGTGGGGGACGGGCGGCGTGCCCGGCAGGCCGAGCCCGGCGGCCAGCTCCGCCGGCTCCAGGCCGCGGGGGAGCTCGAGCAGGGCGAGCGGGTTGCCCTGGGTCTCGACGACGATCCGGTCGCGCACCCGCGCGTCGAGGCCGCCCGGGGTGACCGAGTCGAGCAGCTCGCGGGCATCCCGGTCGGGGAGCCCCACGACGCGCAGCTCGGGGAGGCCCTCGAACTCGGGCGCCGCGCAGGGCTCACGGATCGCGAAGAGCATGGCGACGGACTCTGCGTGCAGGCGGCGCGCCGCGATGGCCAGCACCTGGGCGGACGCCTGATCGACCCAGTGGGCGTCCTCGACGACGCACAGGAGTGGCTGCTCCTCCGCGACGTCGGCCAGGAGGCTGAGCACGGCGAGTCCGGTGACAAAGCGATCAGGCGAGGTGCCGGCGGTCAGGCCGAAGGCGGAGCCCAGCGCATCCCGCTGGGGTCCGGGCAGACGGTCGAGCCGATTGAGCATCTCCGGCCCACAGAGCTGATGGAGGCCGGCGAACGCGAGCTCCATCTCGGACTCGACGCCGGTGACGCGAGCGACGCGACAGTCGGACGCGGTGTCGACGGCATAGTCGAGGAGCGCCGTCTTGCCGATTCCCGCCTCCCCGCGGAGCACCAGCACCCCGCTCCGCCCCGCGTGGACACCGGCGAGCAGCCGGTCGAGAGCGTCGCGCTCCCAGTGCCGGTCGCACAATCTGTTCCGGCCGGGCGGCCGCGTCGAGACCATCGCTGACGCTGGATCCTAGGGCATCGGCTCGCTCGAACCGCTCGGCGCCCGGTGAGGGTCGCGGGCGTCGACCCCGGGACTCGGCCGATGTGCGTACCAGGGGTTCCGGTCAGCTCCGGCAGCAGCACCTGGTCGAGCTGGCGGGATCGGGGTGCCGCCGCCGCCGCTGTGGCTCATGGCAGTGATGACCGCGAAGCCTGTGCAACGCGCCTGCAACGGCAGCCCGCCACACTGACATCATGAGCATCATCAGGGCCCGCGCCCGGGTCGCGGCACGCTGCAACGCCGATGCAACGCGTGCTGCGACGATGCGAGACGCCACGAGATCGAACGGCTTCGGCCGGAGGGCGCGATGAGGCAGATCAGGCTGGGACGGAGCGACCTCGTGGTGTCGCGCGTCGCCTTCGGCACCTGGCAGCTCGGAGGTGAGTGGGGGGCGACCGACGAGTCCGCCGCCATCGCCGCCATCCGCCGCGCCGCCGACCGGGGCGTGACCCTCTTCGACACCGCCCAGGGCTACGGTTTCGGCGCCTCCGAGCGCCTGCTCGCCCGAGCCCTCGAGGGGCGGCCGCGCGATCAGGTCGTCGTCGCCACCAAGGGTGGACTGCGACCCGCCGGCGACGGCATCGTGCGGGACGCCAGCCCGGAGTGGATTCGCAAGGGCGTCGAGCAGAGCCTCGGCGCGCTCGACACCGATTACGTCGACCTCTACCAGGTGCACTGGCCGGATCCGAGGATCCCGTTCGAGGAGACCGCGCGCGCTCTCACGGAGCTGGTGGCCGAGGGGAAGGTGCGACACGTCGGCGTGTCCAACTTCAGCCCCGAGGAGATGGACGCCTTCAGCGCCACGCTCCCCGTCGAGACGCTCCAGCCCCCGTACCACCTGTTCCGCCGCGACATCGAACGGGAGATCCTGCCGTACACGACGGAGCACGACATCGGCGTCCTCGCCTATGGCCCGCTCGCCCACGGCCTGCTGAGCGGCCGCCTCAGCGCCGGCCATCGCTTCACGCCGGACGACTGGCGTGGCAGGAGCACGGTCTTCCGAGGCGAGCCCTACCGGCGCAACCTGGAGGTGGTCGCCGCGCTCGAGCAGCTCGCCCACGATGAGCTGGGCGTCGGCGTCAGCCGCCTGGCTGTCGCCTGGACTCTGGCCAATCCGGCGGTCCACGTCGCCATCGTCGGTACCCGCAGCCCCGACCATGTCGACGACGCCGTCGCCGCCGCGGATCTGGAGCTCGACGAGGAGGTGCTGAGCCGCATCGACGACATCATGCGCGACGCCGTGCCCGTCGGCGGACCCTCGCCCGAGGGCGTCTGACGGGGGGGGCACGGGCTCCGCCGCTCCGTCCGCGCCCCTGCGCGGCCCGGCCCGCCGAAGCTTCCGCGCCCGGCGTGGCTCCGGCGGCGACGAGCGGGGACCCGGGTCTATCGACTGGGGAGGCACCGGGGTCACCGCGGATGCGATCCGACCTGCCGCAAGGCGATGCTGTCGGCACGCCGACCACGAATCGATCTGGTGCTTCATGTCGACGGTCGAAGTGCGCCCCGCCGAGGCAATTCGCGTCACGCTCGTCAACCGCTTCACGGTTCGGACAGGGAGCGGAGCCGATGTGTCGCTGCCGGGCGGCAGGGCCGCGGCGCTGCTGCGGCTTCTCGTCCTGCACCGAGGCGAGGTCGTCGACGTGCACCGGATCGTGGACGCCCTCTGGAGCGACGCCTCGCCGGACCAGGCGCCGCGCGTGGTGGCGTCACTGGTGAGCCGTCTGCGCCAGGCGCTGGGCAGGGGCCGCATCCGGGGCGGACCGACCGGCTACATGCTCGACCGCGACGGCTGCAGCGTGGACGTCGACGAGGCTGCGGCACTGGTCCGTGAGGCGGAGGTGCAGGCCGCCGCCGAGAGGCCGGCGCTGGCCGGGCTGGCGGCCGTGCAGGCCCTCGAGCTGCTCGGCTCCGGCCGCCTCCTCGGGGATGAGATCGAGGGGATCCCTGCCGACGCCGCCCGCCGCGAGACCGATCGCCTGGTGCGACGGGCACGGCGTGTTCGGTGGACCGCGGCGCTGCGCCTCGGCGAGCACCCCGCGGCACTCTCCGCTGCCGAGGCGGCCGTGGACGCGGACCCGCTCGACGAGGAGGCGCACCGGGCGGTGATGCGCGCCCATCACTCGGCGGGACGTCTGGGTGCGGCGCTCGACGCCTACCGGCGGCTGCGGACCGTCCTCGGGGAGGACCTGGGCGTCGGCCCTTCGGCGGAGTCGCGCGCGCTGCACCACGCTCTGCTCCAAGCCGACCCGCTGCCGGAGGAGGCCCGCCCGGCCGCCGCGAGCGCAGTCTGCGCCGTGGCGGGCGGTCAGCTCCCCCTCGTGGGACGCGCACGCGAGCTCCGCCACCTGACGTCCGCGTGGGGCGACGCCGCCGCGGGCCGCTCTCGAACCGTGCTCCTCACCGGGGCTGCGGGTCAGGGTCGGAGCCGGCTCGCCGCCGAGCTCGAGCGGTTCGCCCGGCAGACCGGTGGGACGGTCGTCACCACGCACTGTCACGAGGCCACGGGGTCGCTGTTCCTCCAGCCGCTCGTCGATGCGGTGCGCGGCTGCCTCGAGCGTCTGCCACCGGCGCGGGTGCGCGAGGCCGTGGCTCCGTGGCCCGGGCCGGAGGGCGCCCTGATACCCGATGTCGTCGCACTCCTCGGCTGTGAGGGCGCCCGCGCCGCCACTCCTCGGCTGGAGTGCACCCGGGCTCTGGAGGCGGTGGTCTCCGTCATCCTGCGCATCGCCACACGGACGCCGGTTCTTCTCGTCGTCGAGGACGCCGACGCCACCGATGCCGCGACCATCGGAGCGCTGCACCTCATCGCGTCGCGCCTGCGCGCCAGCCCGGCCGGGGCGCATCACCTGCTTCTCCTCGTCACCGCTCGACACGGCGAGGACGACGCGGTGCAGGCGGCCCTCGCGGGGATCGCCGACCACCTGGCCCTCGGTCCGCTGCGGGAGGCCGACGTCGACGAGCTCGCCCGGCACCTGGACGTGCCCGGCATCGCCTCCCAGGCCTACGAGACGACCAGGGGGCACACTCTCCTCGCCAGCGAGATGCTGCAGGAGGCGTCGCGCCGTCTCCCGCGGACTGCGCACCTGCAGCTCTCGAAGGCCGCGTACGACCTGGTGCTCGGATGCCTGCGACGGGCGGGCGCAGAGGTCGAGCAGCTGCTCCGGGTCGCCGCCACCCTCGACGAGAGCTTCGATGTGGACACCCTCGCCGACCTGGCCGAGGCCACGCCGGAGCACGCTGTGCGCGGCGTCGAGCGGGCCCTCTGGATGGGCCTGATCCAGACCGCCGGCTCCCGCCTCGAGTTCGCCAATCCCGTGATCCGGAGAGTGCTCCTGGACACCACCCCGGAGCCGGTGAACGTCAGTCGCCGGCGGCGCGCGGCACGCCTCCTCGGCATGCTGCACCCGGAGGTCGTCGGCGTGAAGCTCATGCCCGCCAACGCCCCCGCCGCGATCAACGCGTGACCGTGCCGCCGGCGCTTCCGCGGCCGGCGATGTCGCCTGCAGAGCCACGTCCGTCCGGCGTGCGATAGTCGACGAGGAAGCGCCTCCACGGGGCTTCGAGGACTCCGTGCCGCATGGCGGAGCTGAAGCAGAATATCGCCCCATGAACGTGCTGGTGATCGACAACTACGACTCCTTCACCTTCAACCTGGTTCAGATGATCGGCGAAGCGTTGGGACGATGGCCACGCGTGCTGAGAAATGACGCGATCACACCGCACGAGCTCGCGATGCTTCGAGCCGATGCGATCATCGTCTCTCCCGGCCCCGGCCACCCGGGGCGTGCCCGCGACTTCGGTATCTGCCGGACTGCAATGACCGGACTTGGCCGGCCCGCACTCGGAGTCTGCCTTGGTCACCAGGGCCTCGGCCACTACCACGGCGCGTACGTCGGTCACGCGCCCGAGGTGATGCACGGACGTACCAGCCGGGTGACGCACAACGGGTCCGCACTCTTCCACGGGATCCCGCAGGGGTTCACGGCCGTGCGCTATCACTCTCTCGCGATCCGCGGTGACGTGCCACAGGAGCTCGAGGTCACCGCCTGGAGCGAGGACGGCGTTCTCATGGGCATCCGGCACAGAAGCCTGCCGTTGTGGGGAGTGCAGTTCCATCCCGAGTCGATCGGCACCGAGCACGGCGCAACCCTGATCCGCAACTTCCTCGCCCTCGCTGGATCCGGCGCACACCCGGCGCCTCGCCGCCACCTGAGCCACGGCCCCCGCTCCGCCGTTCGCATCGACCGGCGGGCTGCGCACCCCGAGCGCGCGGGCCGGGAGGATCCCGACGCTGACGCACACTGTGTGGCACGTCCGGGCAGGGACGCCGGGCGCACGGAACCGCGCCTGGGCCTGGATGGGCTCCGTCTGACGACGCGCGCTCTCTCCTCCTTCCCCGACCCCGAGACGGTCTTCGTCGAACTCTTCGGGGAGGCCCGGCACGCCTTCTGGCTCGACAGCGCGCTCCACGGACCCGGGGTGGCACGGTTCAGCTACATGGGGTCCGCCGCCGGTCCATCCAGCGCTGTCCTGATCTACGAGATGGAGGAGCGCACGGTCACCGTGACCCGTGGAGGTGTCACCGAGCAGTGGAGTGGCCGCGTCCTCGACCTGCTCGACGGCGAGCTGAAGGCCGCCGCCTCGTTGAGCAGTGGCCTGCCCTTCGAGTTTCAGGGCGGGTTCGTCGGCTACCTCGGGTATGAGCTCAAGCGTGACTGCGGGTACCCCTCGACCCACCCGTCGCCGTATCCGGACGCCGCCGTCATCCTCGCCGATCGCTGCCTGGTGTTCGACCATCTCGAGAGAAGACTCCACCTCATGGCGCTGACAGCGCCTGGGGACGGCGACGCAGCGGAGCGATGGTTCGATGAGGTGACGGTCCGGCTGGAGCGTACGCCCCCCACTCCGCGCCCGCCGACGGGGGGACATGAGGGCCCGATGACGCTGAGTCTGCGCCGCGAGAGGGCCGACTATCTGGACGACATCTCCCGGTGCAAGCGCGAGATCGACGAGGGCGAGAGCTACGAGATCTGCCTGACCAACGAGATCTCCACGGGCCCGGTGCGGCGTCCACTCGACCTCTACCGCATCCTCCGCAGCGTGAGCCCGGCCCCCTATGCGGCATACCTGCGCTTCGGTTCCCTCGCGGTGCTCTCGTCCTCGCCCGAGCGATTCCTGCGCATCACCCGGGACGGCCATGTGTCGGCGAAGCCGATCAAGGGAACCGCCCGGCGCAGTGACGATCCGGCGGAGGATGCACGGCTGCGCGACCTCCTCGCCTCGAGCGTGAAGGACCGAGCCGAGAACCTCATGATCGTGGATCTCCTCCGCAACGACCTGGGTTCCGTCTGCCAGCTCGGCAGTGTCGGCGTCCCCACCCTCATGGACGTCGAGTCGTTCGCCACGGTCCATCACCTCGTCAGCACCGTCAGCGGGCTCCTGCGTCCGGATCGAAACGTGGTCGACTGCCTGCGCGCCGCGTTTCCCGGGGGCTCGATGACCGGCGCTCCCAAGGCTCGCACGCTGGAGATCCTCGACCGACTGGAGCCGGGGCCTCGTGGAGTGTATTCCGGGTGCATCGGGTGGCTGGGCCTCGATGGGGCCGCCGAGCTGAGCATCGTCATCCGAACCGCGGTCGCGACCCCGGAACGGACCACGATCGGGGTTGGTGGCGCCATCGTCGCCCTGTCCGACCCCGACGTGGAGTTCGACGAGACCATGCTCAAGGCCGCAGCGCTGGCTCACTCTCTGGCGGTTCTGCGCAACGGCACGCGGGCGTCCTGAAGGATCTGTCACCATGCTGCCTTCATGCTGGTGAACGGGGGATCGTGCTGGGTGAAGACGGCTCGACGGTGAGCGACCTGGCCTCCTGTCGCGCGCAGATCGATGGAATCGACGAGCAGCTCGTCTCCCTTCTGGAGACGCGGATGCGAATCTGCGAGGCGGTGGCGAGGTACAAGGCTCGCGAGGGAATTCCCGTCATGCAGCGGGCCCGGGTCGAGGCAGTCCTGCGGCGCTGTTCCGAACTGGCCGTCACCCACGGCCTGCAGCCGCATTTCGTGCGCAGCGTCTACGAGGTCGTGATCACGGCCACCTGCGCTCGCGAGCACGAGATCGTGCAGGAGATCGCAGGCAGCGGGCGCACGAGTTGACGGCCGGGTGTCGCGTCGTGCACCGCTTCGACGAGGACCGGTAGCGGTGCGCGCAATGGTCGTCGGCGCCCGCGGCGGCGTGGGAGCATCGATGGCGAAGCTGCTGCGCGGGGCGGGACTCGAGGTCGTCGGGGTGGATCTTCGTCCCGGTGGGGATGGCGCGGAGGGAGACATCGTCGGCGACGCGACGTGCGGGGGAGGTGCCATCGAGGCCGCCGCCGCTCGCTGCGACTGGGTGGTCGTCTGCGTGCCCGACGCTGGGGCGGTGGCCGTGATGGAGGTGCTCCATCGGTCGCTGCCGCCGGGGGCGCTGATCGCCGACACCATGTCGGTGAAGACCCCTGTTTCGACGTGGGCCGAAGGTGCCCGCGGCGACGTCGAGATCCTGAGCCTCAACCCGCTGTTCTCCCCGGATCTCGGCTTTCCCGGGAGACGGGTGGCGGCCGTGCCGCTCCGGTCGGGGCCGCACACGCAGCGGCTCCTCGACATCGTGGAGGCGGCGGGCGCGACGGTGGTGAGGCTGGGGGCCGACGAGCACGACCGCGAGGTGGCGCTCACCCAGGCAGTGGTCCATGCCGCCATCCTGGCGGTCGGCCGCACACTCGCCGCTCTGACCGGCGAGGGCGGCTGGCGGCTTGCAACGCCTCCCTTTCAGACACTTCTCCTGCTCGTCGCCCGCATCAGCGCCGCCGAGCCGGAGCTCTATCGGTGCATCCAGCACGCCAACCCGCACGCCACGCCGGCGCGCGCGGCACTGGCGGACGCGCTCCGAGAGGTCGACGATGCAAGCCGATCCGCGGAGGACTTCGCCGAGCTGGTGCGCATCATCCGCGGTCGGCTCGGTCCGGCTCTCGGCCATCTGCGCAGTCAGGGTCGCGCCCTGCTCCAACACGTCGAGGTCGGGGCCGAGGGGGAGGACGCGGCGCGGGCGTACGAGGAGCATGCCGCGGAGCGCGGCGACCTCGCCACCGGCTGACCCGGTGCTGGCACCATACCGCCATGCTGACCGTGGGCCTGGACGTGGCCAGTCAGTCGGAGGGCACCGCCGCCTGCTGGGTGGAGTGGAAGCACGGGGAGGCCACCATCCGCCGGATCGCAGAACGCGTCACCGACGACGCCATCCGCGCGATCATCGGAGAGCAGGCGGACAAGACCGGCATCGACGTGCCGCTGGGATGGCCGGATGCCTTCGTGAGCGCGGTCTCACGGCATCACCGAGGCGAGGCCTGGGGCGAGCACGGCCCCCACATCCTCGACCTCCGAGCGACGGACCTGGCGGTCCGGGCGGTGACCGGCCGGCGCCCGCTCAGCGTCTCGACCGACAGGATCGCCTACCCGACGATGCGCATGGCCAGGCTCCTCGCCGGGATCGATCGGACCGGGGATGGCCCCATCGTCGAGGTCTACCCGGCAGCGGCCCTGCGGGTCTGGGGGCTCACGGCGACGAGGTACAAGCGCCTCGCCGGGGCGGCCGCTCTCGCCAGCCTGGTGGCCGGCCTCCGCGACGCGGCCCCGTGGCTTCGCGCCGACGACGAACAGTGGCGCTGCATCGGGCGGAACGACAACGCGTTCGACGCCCTGGTGGCGAACCTCGTCGCACGAGCCAGGATCGCCGGCCTCTGTCACGAGATCCCGCCAGAGCAGCGGGAGCTGGCGGCGGTCGAGGGCTGGATCGCCCTCCCGAGAGAAGGGAGCCTTCCCCGGCTGGCGGAGAGGATCCGTCTCCACCACATCCCGGTCTGAGGCGGCCTCCTGGTCCACCGCCGCCTGGCTCTGCGCGGCTCGCCGTCCACCGTCGGTCGCACCGGGTCGCACCCGGGCTCCGTGCCGGTATCGTGTGGGTGAACTCCTACCAGGCGCCTCTCGCCCGGCTCGCCCT
The DNA here is from genome assembly GCA_028287625.1 of Chloroflexota bacterium. Classification (GTDB taxonomy): domain Bacteria; phylum Chloroflexota; class Dormibacteria; order Aeolococcales; family Aeolococcaceae; genus CF-96. Next base: position 20,374 of record JAQBPH010000636.1, read on the forward strand.
TCGGCGGCGTCGCCGGCTCCGGGTACGGACGCGAGATGAGCTTCGAGGCGATGCACGAGCACACCACATGACCGCCCCCTTCACCTGGGAGGCGCTGCCCGCGCGGGTCATCTCCGGCCGCGGCGCTCTCGCCCGCGTCGGCGCCGAGGTCGAGCGTCTCGGGGCGCGACGCGTCCTGCTGATCGCCGGCGGCCGGTCCGCCGCGGCGCCGCTCGCGAGCATCGGTGCCCAGCTCGGCGACCGGGTCGCCGGCGTCATCCCCAGCTCTGCGCAGCACGTGCCCGAGCTCGTCGCCGATCAGGCGATCGAGCGCGGCCGCGCCGCGGCCGTGGACGCGGTCGTCAGCGTGGGGGGCGGCTCCGCCACCGGCCTCGGCAAGGCCGTCGTCCTCGACCTCGACGTGCCGCTCGTGGCCGTCCCGACCACGTACTCGGGGTCGGAGATGACGCCGATCCACGGCCGCACGCGCCAGGGCCGCAAGGAGACCGGGCGCGACCTCCGGGTGCTCCCCCGCGCCGTCGTCTACGACCCCGATCTCTGCGTCGGGATGCCGCCACGGCTCGCGGGCGCGTCGGGCATGAACGCGCTCGCCCACGGCGCCGAGGCGCTCTGGGTGACCGCCGCGAACCCGATCACCTCGGCCCTGGCGGTGGAGGGGATGCGCCGCCTCCTGCGCGGGCTGCCGCGCGTGATCGCCGACCCCGGGGACGTCGACGGGCATGCCGAGTGCCTCACCGGAGCCTGCCTGGCCGGCACCGCGCTCGCCCAGGTCGGCACCGGCGTCCATCACCGCACCTGCCACGTCCTCGGCGGCGGCTGGAACCTCCCGCACGCCGAGACCCACGGCATCGTGCTCCCCCACGCCGTCGCGCTGGTGTCGCCGCGCGCTCCCGGGGCGATGACGCAGCTCGCGGCGGTGCTCGGCGGCGAGCCGGCCGAGGCGCTCTTCGGCCTGGCCTCATCCATGCGCCTGCCGACCGCGCTCGCCGACGTGGGCATGCCCGCCGACGCTCTCGACGAGGCCGCCGACCGGATCGCCGCGGCGAGCGGGAACGATCCCCTCGCCGGCGGCCGGGACGGGGTTCGCGCGATGCTCGACGACGCGTATCGAGGCAGCCGGCCGGCCACCCGCCTCGCCGCCAGACAGCGCTGACCCGGTCCAGGAGACGACGAGATGACCGCTGCGACCACGCCTCCCCGCCTCACCACCGACCCCGAGACGACCGAGCGGCTGCGTGCCTGCGTCCTCCGCGCCGTCGCCGCCGTCCACGAGCTCGCTCGCGAGCTGCGACTCACCGAGCCGGAGCTCCACGCGCTGGTCCGCTTCCTCACCGAGGTGGGCAGGGCCGACGAGTTCATGCTCCTGAGCGACGTCACCCACACCTCGATCCTGGTCGATGCGCTCGGCCAGCCGGCCGATGCCGGCGGAGCGACGTCGAGCGACGTCGAGGGTCCGCTCTACCGGCCCGGTGCCCCGATCCTCGACACCCCCGCGGTGCTCGACCACGCCGGCCAGGGGGAGGACGCGCTGCTGCTGCGCGGACGGGTCGTCGAGGCGGTGTCGGGCACGCCCCTGGCGGCCGCGGTCCTCGACATCTGGCAGGCCAACCAGCACGGTCTCTACGAGAATCAGGATCCCGCGCAACCCGAGTACAACCTGCGCGGACGCGTGCGGTGCGACGCGCAGGGGCGGTACGAGGTGCGCACCGTCGTCCCCGGCCCCTACCGGATCGCGACCACCGGCGGCCCCGTCTCCGCCCTCCTCACCTCGCTGGGCCGGCACGACAACCGCCCCGCGCACATCCACGTCAAGGCGACCGCCGAGGGCCACGAGGCGCTGACCACCATGCTCTTCATCGCCGGCGATCCCTGGCTGGAGGACGACGTCATCGGCGCCGTGAAACCCGAGCTCATCGTCACCCCGCGGCCCACCGAGCTGGCCGGTGTCGTCGCGCCACGGCGGGCGTTCGCCGCCGAGTTCGACATCGCACTGCGGCCGGTCGCCGGCCCCTGACCTGGCCGTGCCTGTTGACGACACACCCATCCTCGTCACCGGCGCTGCCGGGGGCGTCGGCGGCGTCGCGCGCACCGTGGTCGCACTGCTGCGTGAGGCCGGCATGCCCGTGCGGGCGATGGTGCACCACGACGACGACCGTACGACGCTCCTGCGCGCTCTCGGCGCGCAGGTCGTCGTCGGTGACCTCACGCAGCCGTCGGACGTCGTGCGTGCTCTCGACGGCTGCGGCCGGATGTTCTTCACGATGAGCGTGTCACCGTCCCTTCTGGAGGCGTCCGTCGTGGTCGCCACCGTGGCACGTGGCCTCGGCACCCTCGAGGCCCTCGTCGACCTGTCCCAGATGACCGTGTCCCAGATGACCGTGACGAGCACGGAGGAGTCGCCGCAGCAGCGGCTGCACTGGCTGTCCGAGCAGGTGCTCGACTGGTCCGGGCTCCCCGTGGTGCACGTTCGCCCGACGATCTTCCTCGAGAACCCGCTGCTCACGACCCTGGTCGCCCGGTCCGTGGCGGACCGGGGGACGATTCCGCTCCCCTTCGGAACGGGCCGCACCTCGCCGGTCGCGGCCGCCGACGTCGCCCGCGTTGTCGCCGCCGTGCTGGAGGACCCACGCCCTCACCTGGGGAAGGTCCACGAGCTGACCGGTCCCCGGTCCCAGGATATGACCGGCATCGCCGAGGAGTACTCCCGAGCTCTCGGCAGGCAGGTGACCTACGAGGACCTCCCGCTCGACGCATGGGTCGAGCGGGTCCTGCTGCCGGCAGGGCTTCCAGCACACACCGAAGCGCACCTCGTCACGATGGCACGGCTCCACCGGCAGAACCGGTACGACCGCTGCACGGACACCGTCGAAGCGATCACCGGCAGGCCGGCACAGACGGTCGAGGAGTTCGTGGCAGAACGGAGCAACCTGTTCACTCGGTAGGTTGAAGGCCCGGTCGTCCCTGCGCCACCGAGCGCATGCCCCAGGATCCAGCCTCAGCCATGGCTGGGACCCGCCGCGGCGGCATCGCTGTCGAGGAGACGAGCTCGATCACGACCGCGACCGGGAGCCCGCCGATCTGCTCCGCCGAGCTCTACGAGGCGAGCGCCGGCGGAGACCGTAGACGCCGGTCAGACGGTCTCGGGAGAGGGTCCGCCCGTGACGCTGCCGGTCTCCCGCCCCCGCTGGACCACGAGACGGGTCAGTTCGACGCGGGAATCCACGCCGAGCTTGCTGAAGATGTGGCGGAGGTGGTAGCCGACCGTGTGGGGCGACAGGAACGTCGAGGCGGCGATCTCGCGGTTGGTGCGTCCCTCGCTCACGAGCTCCGTGACACTGCGCTCGGTCTCGGTGAGGCTGTCCCACCCGAGTAACGCACGGGGACGCCGCCCTTCAGGAGCGGCAGGGTGGGCGCCGGTGGCCAGGGGCTGGGGCAGGAAGCGCACCAGCGCCCCGACGGCGTCGCCGCCGTCTGCGATCGTTTCGCAGGACACGATGCTGGAGCCACCGGGCGGCACCGGCAACTCGAGCTCGGCACGCTGCCGGTCGAACAGCGCCGACGAGACGAGCTCCCACAGCAGGGCACGGTCGATGTCGTGCAGGAGCTTGACCGCCGGGGCGTTCGTGTACATCGCCTGCCCGTTGAGGGCCACCAGGGCTCCGCGGGCACCACGCCGGGCGCGCAGGAAGCCTTCGAGAAGGGCACGGTCGGCGGCCGGGTTCGCGCTGACGAGGCGTTGCTCGATGTCGCGGGCTGACCGCTTCGCCATGGTCAGCATCAGCGAGTGAGACGTCTCCACGGAGCACGTCAGGTCGATGGCGCCGAGGACCGAGGCGGTCGCGGGGTCGATGACGGGGACTGCGGCGCATGCCATTCGGGTGAGCGCATCGGCGAAGTGCTCGCTGCCCATGACCATGGATGGTGCCCGTTGCTCGAGCGCTGTGCCGATGGCGTTGGTGCCGACGTGACTTTCCTGATAGCCAAAGCCGGGCGCCAGCATGATCCTGTCGAGGCGGCCCAGCAGCGTCCTGTCGCGGATCAGGCGAGTGACGATGTGGCCGTGCCGGTCGGAGAGCAGGACGCCCATCGACACGGAGTCGAGGTCCTCGACGAGGCCTTCCAGGACCGGCCGGGCGACACGCTCGAGACGGTCGTCGGTGTACGGTTCGGACTCGTAGGGAACCTCGAGCCGGTCGGGCTGAAGGTCGAAGGCCATCGACCTGTGCCAGGAGGCGGCGATCTCGGGTCGGACCGCGGGGCTCACGTGCCCGATGGACCGAAGGTCGTCGAGTGCGCGGCGCAGGTCGGACCGCTCCTGAGCCATCTTTGGGCCTCCTCCAAGGCCCCCCCTGTTTCCACAGGATACGCGCGCGCAGCGATAGGCGCATTCCGACGAGCGCAGGGTGCCCCGCCGCCGGCAGACGAATGGTGAGCACGCGTTCAAAAACGGGTCAAAGTCCGGAGTCGCTTTGCGCGAGGTCGACAGGGCGAAAGCCCTGACCCGTGACCACCGGCGGGCACCCCAACTGATGCGCCGGCACGGTGCGGACTGCCACGACGCGGCAGTTGTCACAGGGGCCGCCAGCTCGTGCTCGACACGGTCACGCTCGGACCCCGGCTGCGCTGGGCGTCGGAGGAACTGGGCCACGATGCGGTGGTCTCCGCCTTCGTGGGAGTTGACGGGCGACAGAGGCGGGGCGTACATTTGTTCGCATGATGCTCAAGCCCCTGTGCGACTGCCCTGTGTGGCCGCCCTGCCGGTGTGGATCACCCGATGCTCGCCCCTCCGTCACCCCGATGGATCCGGCCGCCATCGACGTCGATCCTCCTGAGCCGGCGGTCGACGCCGTGGGGGCGCCCAGGCTGGACGGTGCCGCATCCGGAACCCTCTCGTGCGTCGAGTGCAGCACAGCGCTCTCGTGGGCCGGCCGTGGCCGCAAGCCGCTGTACTGCTCGTCACGCTGCAGGGTCAGGGCGCAGGCGCATCGGGCGAGGGCCGTCGAGGAGCCCGTCCTCGACCTGGCCATCGCGCCGCTCGGCGGCGGGACGGGCTGATCGCTCCACCGGCCGGCAGCCTGCGAGCCGCCTCCGTCAGAATCGGCTCCGTTCCACCTGGCAGGAGGTCGCGACGATGACGGAGACCGACACCCTTGGCGGCGTCGCCGGCGCCCTCCACCGTGACGCCCTCTTCGTCGATGGCGCCTGGGTGCAGTCGAGTGGGGCGGGACGCCTCGAGGT
>JAQBPH010000162.1:0-4225 GCA_028287625.1 Chloroflexota bacterium
GAGCGCCGCCGATGCTGAAGGGCCACCGCCACGTGGATGAGCACCGTCAGCACCACGAGCACCACGATGGCCCATACGAATCCCGGCATGGAGGAGATCATAGGATTCCCGCCCGGCCGAACGGACACTCCCTGCTAGTCGGCGGGGCCCCGGCGGCCATCGGCGCCATCGTCGAGCCGCAGGGTGAGCGAGATGCGCTTGCGGGGAACGTCGACGTCGAGCACCTTCACCCGCACCACGTCGCCCGACTTCACCACGTCGCGGGGGTCCCTGACGAAGGTCCTCGACATCGCCGAGATGTGGACCAGGCCGTCCTGGTGCACGCCGACGTCGACGAACGCACCGAAGGCGGCGACGTTGGTGACGACGCCCTCCAGCAGCATGCCGGCCTCGAGGTCCTCCACCCTGTCCACGCCCTCCCTGAAGGTCGCGGTCACGAAGGCCGGGCGTGGATCGCGGCCCGGCTTCTCCATCTCCTGGAGGATGTCGGTGACGGTGGGCAGGCCGAAGGTGCCGTCGACGAAGTCGCTCGGGTCGAGGGTGCGCAGCACCGTGCTGTCGCCGATCAGCGAGGTGAGGCCGCGGCTGGTCGCCTCGAGGATGCGGCGCACCACCGGGTATGCCTCGGGGTGCACGCTCGAGGCGTCGAGCGGATCGTCGCCGCCTCGGATGCGCAGAAAGCCGGCGCACTGCTCGAACGCCCTCGGGCCGAGCCGGGAGACCTTCCTGAGCGCCCCGCGGGAGCGGAACGGACCGTTGGCGCCGCGGTGGGCCACGATGTTCTCGGCCAGGCCCTCGCCGATGCCCGAGACGTGCCTCAACAGCGGCGCCGAGGCGGTGTTGACGTCGACGCCGACCGCGTTCACGCAGTCCTCCACCACGGCGTCGAGCGAGCGCGACAGCCTGCCCTCCGAGACGTCGTGCTGGTACTGGCCGACACCGATCGACTGGGGATCGATCTTCACCAGCTCCGCCAGCGGATCCTGCAGCCGGCGGGCGATCGAGACCGCCCCGCGCAACGACACGTCGAGCTCGGGGAGCTCCTGGGAGGCACAGGCGGAGGCGGAATACACCGAGGCGCCGGCCTCCGACACGACGATCCGGGTGAGCTTCAGCTCCGGGTGCAGCCTGATCAGCTCGCCCGCCAGCCTGTCGGTCTCACGCGAGGCGGTGCCGTTGCCGATGGCGATCAGCTCGACGCGGTGCAGCCGTGCGAGCCGGGCGAGGACGGCGATCGCCTCGTCCCACCGCCGTCGGGGCTCGTGGGGATGGATCGTCTCGGTTGCCACCACCGTGCCGGTGGCGTCGACCACCGCCACCTTCACGCCGGTGCGGTAGCCGGGGTCGAGGCCCATGGTCGGCCGGGTGCCGGCGGGCGCGGCGAGCAGGAGGTCGCGGAGGTTGGCGGCGAAGACGCGCACCGCCTCGTCCTCCGCAGCCTCCCTGAGGCGCTGGCGCAGGTCGACGCTGAGATGGGCGAGGATGCGGGAGCGCCACGCCAGGCGCACCGTGTCGACCAGCCAGCGATCGGCCGGCCGGCCCCGGTCGGAGATCCCGAAGCGCCGCGCCACCTGCACCTCGTATCCGCTCGGTCCGGTCTCTGCCGACGCCGGTCTGCGCACCCCCTCCGGCTCGAGGGTGAGCTCGAGGACCTCCTCCTTCTCACCCCGGAACATCGCCAGGATCCGGTGCGACGGCAGCCTGGTGAAGGGCTCCTCGAAGTGGAAGTAGTCGGCGAACTTGGCGCCCACCTCCCGCCTGCCGTCGCGGACGCGCGACACGAGGTGGCCGCGAGACCACATCTGCTCGCGGAGCGTCCCGATCAGGTCGGCGTCCTCGGCGAAGCGCTCGACCAGGATCGAGCGCGCGCCCTCCAGGGCGGCGGCGGCGTCCGCCACGCCCCTGTCGGGGTCGACGAAGACGGCGGCGGCCAGGGCGGGATGACGGGTCGGATCGGCGAGGAGCCGGTCGGCCATCGGCGCGAGGCCGGCCTCCCTGGCGGTCTGCGCCCTGGTGCGGCGCTTGGGCTTGTAGGGCAGGTAGATGTCCTCCAGCCGGGCCTTCGACGCGGCCGCCATGATCCGGGCCTCCAGCGCCTGGTCGAGCCTGCCCTGGGCGCGGATGGACTCGAGGATCGCCGTGCGCCGCTCGTCCAGGTCACGCAGGTAGCGCACCCGGTCGTCGAGCGTCCGCAGCTGCGCGTCGTCGAGCATCCCGGTCGCCTCCTTCCGGTAGCGGGCGATGAACGGGACCGTGGCTCCGCCGTCGAGCAGGTCGACGGCGGCCTCGACCTGCCGCTCCCGCACGCCGAGCTCCTCGGCGATCCTCCGGTGAAGAGACGTCGTCACCATGCACTTCTCACTGAGCCTCGCGCTGCATTCTGCCAGCCCACGCCCGTGTCGAAACGAGCGCATGCTGCGAGGACGATGAGGCTGCCGGACGTCGTCCTGCGGCGGATACCGCAGGCACCGCGCAGGAAGCGCACCCTCGGTCGGGTGCGCTCCCCCCGCAGCGCGTGGACCCCCCTCGTGGAACGGGTCGCTCAGGCGGCGCCGTCACCTCCCGGTCGCCGCCGCTCGTGATCGCGACAGGTCAGAAGGTGCCCGAGGCGCAGGTCTGGCCCACGCGGGCACCGCTGATCGTGTTGGCGCTGCCGTCGTTGACGGGCGCCGGGGTGTTGCCGGTGCAGGTCAGCTTGCCGCCGTCATGGTTGCCCTCGACCTCGGTTGCCGCGTCCTCGGTCGGAGCTCCGCTGGTGGGTGCGGTGTTCCCGGTGACGGTGATGGCGCCGCTGGTCGTGTTCCCGCCGACCTCCACGCCCCCCGAGTTGCCGTTCACGGTGATCGCGCCGTCGACGTTGTTGGGCCCGCAGGACACAGCGCCGTCCGGACCGCCACCGATGAGGACGAGACCCTTGCTCGACGCCACGCTGATGGCGCCCCGCACCGTGTTGCTGTGGCAGAACGCGAAGGGCGCGGCCGAGGTCGAGGTGATGGCACCGGTGACGGTGGAGTCGATCACCGAGAGCGCCGCACCGGACGCCACGGTGATCGCGCCGTTCTGGTTGGCGCTCTTCAGGCACGTGACCGTGCCCGGTACGCTGAGGCTGAGGTTGCCCGTGTGCGGGCCGCTGATGGTGGAGGTGCAGGCCCCGGTGGTCGGCATGTCGCCACCGGCTCCGTGGGCGGTCAGCGGTCCGGCGACCCAGGCGGCGGCGACCACGAGGCCTCCGGTCAGAGCGGCGAGCACGCTCCTCGAGGTGCGGTGCCGAAGGGACGTCGTCCCCTTGTGAATCCCGTGCACGTTGGCTCCCATCAGGGAAACCTCCTTGGTACGCCTGGGCCTTTCCGCGTCGCGGTGGCGAGCTCAACCACTGGAGCCCCGGCCCGGGAGGCGCGGAGCTCCGGTGCACTACCTATTGGTAGTGTGGTTGTTGTGATTATGCTGTGAGTATAGTCACAGGCATGTACGCGCTGCATTTCGCACAGTGAACTGCGCAAACGACGCACCACCGGCGGCCGGGGCTACGGCGCCCGGCGAGGTCGGCCCGGGTGTCTAGGCTGGAGTCGCCGGGCGCCCCGGTTCGGATGCGGCCGCGTGGATGATCGTGCCCACGTGCTCTCCCGCCAGGGCTCGGCGGATGTTCCCCGGGGTGAGCCCGTTGACGATCTGGATCTCGTGCATGTGCTTGGCGTGGGCCATCAGCTTCAGGACCATGACGTCCACGGGGAGCGTGGCGAGGTCCATCGCCAGGAGCTCGGCGGCGCCGATGCGCGGGATGAGCTCCGGTGTGGCACCCTCGACCGCCGGGTCGCCCGTGAACACGCCGTCGACGTCCTTGACGTAGACGGTGCGGGCCGCGCCGTACGCGTCGGCGAGGAGGAACGCGCCGGAGTCGGTGCGGTGCGGCGGGATCCTCCCGACCTCGGGCGGGAACTCGTAGAGCCCATAGGGCGGGTACCCGTTGGAGACCACCGCACGGCTCGCGGCAAGGTGCACGGCGAGCTGGTGGGCGACCGTGGTGTGCTGGAGGTACGACACGCCCTCGGCGGCGAGCAGCGCCGCGACGAGGTGCCCGTTCTGCTCGGCCTCGGTGGAGACCAGGGCGGCGAGGACGCCGGTGGGCAGGCCCAGGTCCAGGCCCACGCTGAGGATGTGGCGGGCCCGGATCCCGGGGCCGGTGAGGATGAGCAGCCGGTGCTCGGCGAGCGCGCCGCGCAGCTCC
>JAQBPH010000272.1:0-7595 GCA_028287625.1 Chloroflexota bacterium
GAGCCGTCACCGGCCGCGGAGGGCTCGCGACCCGCCGGAGGTGATCGAGGGGCGTCCACCAGGCTGAGCGGTCATCGACGTCATGGTAGAGCCAGCTCCTGCCGGCGCCGGCCGCGCCGTCCTCGACCACCTCCCAGCTGACCGCGCTGACTCCCGGCTCCAGGCTGAGCCGGCTGACCGCCGCCTCGAGCTGCGGCTGGTCGGCTCCCTGGCTGACGAGGGAGGCGCACAGGCATCCCACCGCGGCGGCGCACCAGAGCGTCGCCGAGGTGTTGATGCCACGCACGTTGAGCCCGTCGCGCAGGATGACGCCGCCGCCGAGGAAGCCCACTCCGGACCATCTGCGCCGTGACCCGGCCGGGGCTGGAGGGGTCGCTCATCGAGCCCGGTGGCGAGCCGGAGCCCGAGTCAGCGACCGAGCACCAGCTCGACCGCCTTGACCACGAGCAGGAGGATGGCCACCACCAGGTAGCCGCGCAGGGCGAGCATGCCCACGGTGCGGCCCCGCGACCAGCTCGGCCGCGCGACCACCGCCAGCGGCGGCATCCGCCACGTCCGCCGCGAGCGCTCCCGGGGCGTGAGCCGCCGGCCGGCGTGCAGGGTGACGGCGCTCGCCGGCTGAGGGGACAGGGTGTCGGTCCACTCCTCGACCTGCGCCTCGAGCCGCTGCCGGGCCCTGCCCCGCACCGTGTACACGGCGCCGCCGGCCAGCGCGATCAGCAGGCCGGCGGCGCAGGGCGCCAGCAGCAGGGTGACGTCCAGCCCGGGGAAGAGGGTGGTGGCCACCAGGATCCCGGAGAGCATCAGCAGGACGGTGATGATCAGGCTGGCGAGACCGTTGAGCCAGGGCGCATTGGTCCAGGGCCCGAGCACCGCACGGTCGTTGCAGAGCAGGAGGAGGAAGACGGTCGCGCTCGGCAGCAGCACCCCGGCGAGGGCCTGCACGGCCACGGTGATGAGCCCGAGCGGGGCGTGGGGGATGAGCACGATGCCCGCCGCCGCGACCACCAGGGCGGCGAAGGTGGCGTGGAAGACGCGGGCGTCCCTCCATCCCCGGTGCAGGGAGTGCTTCACCCCGAAGACGTCGCCGAAGGCGTACGAGGTCGACAGCGTGACCGCGGCGGCGCCGATCAGAGAGGCGTTGAGGAGGACGAGTGCGAAGATGGCGCCCGCCGCCGCGCCGAGATGCACGGCCAGCCCCGAGGCCACCGTGCCGGCGTCGCCGAACTGTCCGTGCAGCGCGGTGCTCTGGAAGGCCGCCCCGCTGGCGACCATGAGAGCGGCGGCGCCGGCCACCACCACCACCGCGCCGATGACGGTGTCGGCGCGCTCGTACGCGATCCAGCGCGGGGTGATGCGCTTGTCGACGATGTTCGACTGCTGGAAGAAGAGCTGCCAGGGAGCCACGGTGGTGCCCACGATGGCGATGATCAGCAGCACCGCGCTCGAGGTGATCCCGCCCTCGATGTGCGGCACCAGCGCGTCGTGCGCGAGCGCCGAGCCCGAGCCATGGCTGATCACCGCGAGGGGGATCACCAGGAGGTTCACCGCCACCAGCACGTACATCGCACGCTCCCAACGGCGGAAGCTGCCGGTCACGGTGACGGCGATGAGCGCCGCCGCCGCCAGGGGCACGGCGACGACGGCGCGGATGCCGAAGTACTGCGCGGCGAGGCTGATGCCGATGAACTCGGTGACGATGGTGAGGAAGTTGAGCAGGAACAGGTCGCCGACCGAGAAGGCGCCCCAGAAGCGGCCGAAGCGCTCGAGGATGAGGCGGGCGTGGCCGACGCCGGTGACCGCCCCCAGCCGCACCACCATCTCCTGGTTGACGACGAGCACCGGGATGAGCAGCAGCAGCGTCCAGAGCAGGCTGGTGCCGTAGTTCTGCCCCGCCTGGGCGTAGGTGGCGACGCCGCCGGCGTCGTTGTCGCCGACCATGACGATGAGGCCCGGCCCCATGACGGCGGCGAGGGTGAGCAGGCGTGCCCGCCACGAGCGGCGCGCCGCGGCGTCGTGGACGCGGACGGTTCCCAGGGCGCCGTGGATGTCGCCGACGTGGGCCTCGTCGAGGACCGCGGGCAGGCTGCCGAGGATGTCCTGCTGGACCATGGCCAGACCTCCTGTCCCCCTCGGGGGATGAGCGTGCGGGTGAGATGCGCACGCTCGGAGGAAGGGCTTAGCCGGAGCTCCCGCGGGTCGGAGCGTGCGCGGAGGCGGAGACGGGACGACTACTTCCCGGGTCCATGGCTGCCTCCGGTGCGCTCGACGGCTCACACCCTCCGCTGAGCGGCTGGCGTTCCCCGACAGTATGCCACCACGCGGATGAAGGTTGCGTCATGTCGAAATCGTCACAGCGCCGCGCTAGTGACCGTCGGTGCGCTGATCCTCCGCCGTGCCCCGGAGAACCGCGCGGATGGCTCTCACCGAGAGGTCCGACTTCGACACGAAGCCGGCCGCCGGGCCCGCCGCGATCAGGTCGGCGAAGTCCTTCTCGGCATATGTGGAGATCAGGATCACGCGGAGCTGCTCGAGGCCTGCCTCGTCCGTCAGCAGCCGCACCAGGTCGAAACCGCTCTCCTCGCCGAGGTCGATGTCGACGAGCGCGACGTCGGGCTGCAGCCGGCCGGCCTGCTGCAGGGCATCGGCGCTGGTCGACGCCACGCCGACGACGCTGATGCCCTCTCCCTCCAGCAGGCTCCGAGCGGCCTCGAGGAACTGGGCATTGTCGTCGACGATGAGGCAGCGGATGGCCAAGGCCTCAGGATAATGTGAAGAGGCCGGGCTCCACATTGCCGCTGGCCGCACCTTCGAGGGTGGTGCTGGCCTGCATCCGGGACGGCTGCTGGCCGTGACGACGGCGCCGTCCCGCCGATCGATGATGGGCCCCGCCGTCGGGCCGCGGCGCCGGGTACACTCGGCTCACAGACGGACGCGAGGCGTGATGCACCCTCCACGATGGCTTGCAGTCGGCCAGGCTGACGGATCGGAGCCGGATGCGGGAGCGCGCGCGGCGGAGGCGGCGCTCATCCACCCGGATGCGAAGCTCCTGATCGTCTTCTGCTCCGTCTCCCAGGATCTCCCCGCTCTTCTCCGCCAGATCCGTGCCCGTTCCGCGGTCCCCCTGATCGGATGCTCGACCGCCGGGGAGATCGCGACCGCCGGGCCCGGAGAGGCGAGCGTGGTGGTGACCGCTCTGGGCGGGGAGGGGTTCCGGGTGGAGACGGCGGTCGCTCCCGAGGCCTCCCGTGACCTGCACGCCGCCGGGGCGCGGGTGGCGGCCTGCCTCCCGGCGGTCGAGGGCCACCCGCACCGCGTCCTGCTGCTGCTGACCGACGGCCTCGCGGGCGACCAGCAGGAGATCGTCCGGGGCGCATATGGCGTGCTCGGCGCCGGCGTCCCCCTGGTGGGCGGCTGTGCGGGCGACGACCTGAGGATGACGAGGACCTTCCAGCTGTTCGGTGACCGGGTCCTGACCGACTCGGTCGTCGCCGCCGGGATCGCCTCCGACGCCCCCTTCGGGGTTGGCGTGCGCCACGGCTGGCGCAAGGTCGGGGAGCCGATGCTGGTGACGAGGAGCCGCGGCAACCGCGTCTACAGCCTCGACAACGAGCCTGCGCTGGACATCTACCTGGAGCGCCTCGGCATCCCGCCCCCGCGGGACGGAAGCCAGGAGGAGCTCGCCCGGATCGCGCTCACCCATCCACTCGGGCTGAGCCGCCGGAGTGGCGAGGAGCAGGTGCGCTTCATCAGCGGGGGCGACTTCGCCGAGCGGTCGCTCTCCTGCATCGCCGAGGTCCCGCAGGGCGGGCTGGTGTGGATCATGGACGGCGACGCCGACTCCGTGCTCGGGGCCTCGGACGGCGCCTGCCAGGACTCCCTGGCGGCGCTCCAGGGATGCCCGCCGATCGGCATGCTCGCGTTCGACTGCATCGCCCGGCGCGGGGTGCTCGGAGACGCGGGGATCCGGTCCGAGATCGGCCGGCTCGCCGCCAGCGCCGGCGGGGCTCCGGTGGCCGGCTTCTACACCTATGGCGAGATCGCCCGAACCCGCGGCATGAGCGGCTTCCACAACCAGACGCTCGTCATGCTGTCCATCGCCTGAGATGACGCCCGGCTCGTCGTGGTCGACCCTGCAGCTCGCCGAGTTCCTCGCGATCGTGTCGTCGTTCACCACGGAGGCATCCGCGGCGCTGGGCGCGGTCGAACGGGTGGCGGAGGCGCTCGACGCCGAGGTCGTCGCGATCATCGCCCACGGCCAGCCGGTCGCCGCGGTCGGCTACCCCGCCGGCGCCGTGCCCGCCGGTGAGCTCGACTCGGTCGCCGGCCGCGCCGGCGGCGCCCTCGCGGTCCCGGGCATCGGAGTCTGCCCGGCCATCGCGGTCCCGCTCGAGCACCCGCCGGGCGCCACTCTCGTGGTCGCCCGGTCCGAGCCGCATGGCAGCCTGAACCGGGAGGAGGTCGGCGTCCTCCACGGCATGGCGCGGGTGACGTCGATGACCCTGGGCATGCTGCGTCTGATCGACCACGAGCGCGAGCGCCAGGCGACGCTCGAGTGGCTGGCGAACGAGCAGGCGGCGCTGCGCCGCGTGGCCGTGCTGGTGGCGCGCGGGGCGCCGCAGGAGCAGGTCTTCGCCGCGGTGGCCGAGGAGGTCAGCCGGGTCAGCTCCGCCGACATGGTGCACATGTTCCGCTACGAGCCGGACGGTGTCGCGGTGAGGGTCGCGGTGTGGGGCTCACACGAGGAGTCGCTGGTGGGGTCCCGATACGGACCCGGCGGTCACAACATCACCACCGCGGTGCTGCGCTGCGGCCGGGCCGCCCGCATCGACGACGCCACCCAGATCACCGGGAGCCCGGCGGCCATCTCGCGGCTCCTCGGCGTCCGCTCCGTGGTGGGGAGCCCGATCGTGGTCGACGGCCGCCTCTGGGGCCTGATCGCCGCCACCACCACCCGGCCGGAGCCGATCCCCGCGGACATGGAGCAGCGGATCTCCGGCTTCACCGAGCTGGTGGCGACGGCGATCTCCAACGCCCAGGCACGGAGCGAGCTCACCGAGTCCCGTGCGCGCGTCGTCGCCGCCGCCGACCAGACCCGGCGCCAGATCGAGCGGGACCTGCACGACGGAGCGCAGCAGCGGCTGGTGGCGCTCGCGCTCACGCTCCGTGCCGCAGAGGCCTCGGTGCCCGCCGAGCTGGACGCGCTGCGATCGCGCCTCTCCCAGGTGGCGGACGGGCTGGTTGCCGTGCAGCACGAGCTGCAGGAGATGTCACGCGGCCTGCACCCGGCGATGCTCTCCAGGGGAGGGCTGAGGCCGGCCCTCCGCACCCTGGCACGCCGCTCTCCGGTGCCGGTGGAGATGGACGTCCGCGTCGACGAGCGGCTCCCCGAGTCGGTGGAGGTGGCCGCGTACTACGTGGTGTCCGAGGCCTTGGCGAACGTGGCCAAGCACGCGCGCGCCTCACTGGCGCACGTGCACCTCGACCTGCGCGGGCGGACGCTGCGCGTCGTGGTGCGTGACGACGGCGTCGGCGGCGCCGACCCCACGCGAGGGTCGGGCATGGTCGGGCTCAGCGACCGGGTGGCGGGGCTGGGGGGCACGATCACGGTGGCGAGCCCGCCCGGTGACGGCACGTCGATGGTCGTCGAGCTCCCCCTCGACCCGGTGGTGATCACGTGACCGCGCCGCTGAGGCCGGCGAGCCCGGCGTCGGACAGGACGCTCAGGCAGGCAGGTCCACGAGGCGGCCCGGGATGTCGGCGTCCTCGTCGATGTGGTAGCTGGCGCACACCCGGTGGTAGCCGTCGGCGATGGTGAGGGGCCGGCCGGCCGGGATCGCGCCGCGCACCAGCAGCACCGGAGCGAGCGCCGCGCCCGCCTTCATCCTCTTCGTGTCCTTGACGACCTCGGGGTCGTCGACGGGCAGGAGCGGCAGCTGGCTGGCACGCAGGAGGTCGTTGGCGCGGTGATGCGTCGTCGGAGTCCGGCCGAATGCGTCCACGACGGCCGACACGCCCTCGTGGGGCAGGAGAAGGCCGAGGTACGCCGCCGCCGCCGGATAGTCGTGCGGCTCCGGCTCCGCCGCCCAGCAGGCCCTGCGCTGCTTCGCCATGTTCCCTCCTCCCTCTCCACTCGGTCAGCCCGGGCGCCGCGGGCATTGACCGATGAGTTTCGGACCGACCGGCGGTCTCATGGGCAATCCGTTTCACCAGGCGCCGGGTGACCGGCGTGACGAGGAGATACCACCTTGGGCCAGCCGGTCGTCCATTTCGAGATCATGGGCCGCGACGCCGAGAGGCTGCGGTCGTTCTACGCGGACCTGTTCCACTGGACCATCGACGCCGACAACCCGATGAACTACGGGATGGTCGACCGCGCCGCCAACCTGACCGCCGACGGCATCGGCATCGGCGGCGGGATCGGCGCGCTGCCCGAGGGCATGCCCGGTGGGCACGTCACCGTCTACGTCGCGGTCCCCGACGTGGAGGCGGCGCTCGCGAAGGCGGCGAGCCTGGGCGGAACCCGTCTCATGGGGCCGGAGAAGGTCACGGAGGGCGTGGAGATCGGGATCTTCAACGACCCCGAGGGTCACCTGATCGGCGTCATCAGGTCGGCGGCGTAGCCGTGCCGGCGGGTGCGGGGGCCCCGCAGGCCGGGGCCCTCGCATGCGCGGGCGTCCCCTGTGAGGGTCGGCGCCGAGCCCGGCCGCCTATCATGACCGCCTCGGACCACTCGTCGGACCGCCGAGGGACGGAGGGGAACGACCCGGAATGACGGAGATCGCAGCCGCGGATCGCGCGGCCCGCAGCACGGCGACCGACGGAGCCGTGGACCCCGAGCAGCGGCTGGAGCAGCACCGGGTGGAGCTGACCGCCTACTCCTACCGGATGCTGGGATCGGCGTCCGACGCCGAGGACGCCGTCCAGGAGACGATGGTGCGAGCGTGGCGGAGCCTCGATCGCTTCGAGGGCAGGGCGACGCTGCGGACCTGGCTGTATCGCATCGCGACCAACGTCTGCGTCGACATGCTGAGCGGCAGGGAGCGTCGCGCCCGTCCCGTCGATCTCGGCCCCTCGATGACGGCCGGCGCCGCCCTCGGCGCACCGCTTCCGGAGACGGCGTGGATCCAGCCGGTCCCCGACGGCCGCGTCCTGCCCGTGGGCGGCGACCCCGCCGAGGTGGTCGTGCTGCGCGACAGCGTCCGCCTCGCGTTCGTGGCCGCGCTGCAGCACCTCCCGCCCCGGCAGCGGGCGGTGCTGATCCTCCGGGAGGTCCTGCAGTGGAGGGCGACCGAGGTCGCCGAACTCCTCGGCACCACCGTCGCGTCGGTCAACAGCGCGCTGCAACGCGCGCGGTCGACGGTGGCGGCCGGCGTCACCATCCGCGAGCCGTCGGTGCCCGTCGACGACGCGCAGCGTTCGCTCCTCGCGCGCTACGTCGACGCCTTCGAGCGGTACGACATCGACTCGCTGACCTCGCTGCTCCACGAGGACGCCACGCTGTCGATGCCGCCGTACGCCCTGTGGCTCCGGGGCCGCGACGACATCGGCCGGTGGCACCTGGGGACGGGCTCGGAGTGCCGCGGCTCGCGGCT
>JAQBPH010000308.1:0-14143 GCA_028287625.1 Chloroflexota bacterium
CAGTGCCGCGCGAGCAGCTCGATCGGCACGCCCCGGTCGAAGCGCAGCTCCGCCGACCCCTCGACCAGGACGCCGATCACCGCGCCGGTGGTGGCGTCGACGACCGGGCCGCCGCTGTGCCCCCGGAGCGACGAGCCGGCGCCGGTGGCGTCGATCTGGAGGAGGCCCGCGGCGGTCAGCCCGGCGGGCGTGGCCTGCATCCAGATCCCGTTGAGCTCCCGCTCCTCGAGTGGATAGCCGAAGACCCTGACCCTGTCGGTGGCGCCTGCGTATGGCAGCCATTCCGGGACGGAGAGACCCGGAGGCAGGTCGCGGGTGAGCTCGAGGAGCGCGATATCCATCCCCGCGGCCCACTCGCCGATGTCGACGGAGACCGCCGGGACCAGGGCGCCCGCCGCGGGGAACTCCAGCGCCACCTCGGTCCCCGCGATGCTCTGCCTGCCGACCACGTGCTGAGCTGTCAGCGCATGCCTGCGATCGACCAGCGTGCAGGACCCCCGGCGTCCCCCGTTGACGAACACCGCGGCGGTCGCCCGCTCCACACCCTCGCCGGTCATGGCGGCGGCGGATTCCTCCAGGTGAGCGTCACCGAGATCGAGCCCTCGCCGCTGACCTTGGAGAAGAACCAGAGGCCCGCCTCCCCGGCGACCTTGACCCCGAACTGGAGCTGCATGCCGTCCGCCGCCACTGTCGAGCGCATCGAGCCGGCAACCTCGCCCGCCGCCCTGGCGATGTGCTGGAGGCGTGTGCCCAGCCTGCCGGCGTCGACGATCTCCGGCTCGCCCCCGCGGAGCGAGACCAGGCTCCCCTCGGCGGACTCGAAGTAGACGGTCGAGCCGTCCTCGAGCTCGTACCTCACCAGGTCGGCCATGGCGGTGCCCCCATCTGCTCCCTTCCTCCTTGTCGGCGGCCGCCCGGGATCATGGGACCGATGCGGTGACGTGCATCATCGCCTGCCCCGACCTCACGTGTCACACGGGGACGCACAGCATGTGGTGGGCGCCGTCGGCCGTGACCTCAGGTGGCCCCGGGTGGGCCGCTCTCACCTACGGGTGGGCCTGTCCGAGCCGGCGTTTGAGGTCTGCCAGGGCGTCGAGCCAGGAGATGGTCAGCGGATCGTCGCTCCCCTGCTCGAGTCTCCTCACGGTGTCCGCCGCACCGGCGAGCGCCATGGCGATCAGGCGACCATCCTCCTCGGACAGCCCAGCGAGGTTGAGCCGTTCCCTGGCCTGCGCGGCGTCCAGCTCGTGGAGGAGCCGCGGGTGCGCGGACAGGGCATCCCTGGCGTGGCAGAGCAGGCCGTCGAATGCCCAGCGTGCAACCACCCACGGGTCGTCCTGACTGCGAAACGCGATCGACGCCATCAGGGGCCCGCGGCCGACCGGGGGAACCACTCCCACGGAGGCTCCTGGTCGAGTTTGCGGAGAAACTCGTGCGGCGCGAGGAAGGTCCCGTCGGCATCGAGCAGCATCGGACTGCGCGGCGAGCTCGGAGGATGCGATCGCACGCGCCACCTCTGTGCAAGCGCCGAATCCGAGTACCGAACAGCGATGAGAGGGTAGCCACCGAACTCTCGCGTGATTTGCTCGAGCACCCGGGGATCGTCGATGAACACCTCCTCCTCGAGGGACGGCGTCATGTCGATCTCGGTCAGGTAGGTCCTGGAAGACCTGTCGAGCGCGATGCGGGCGGGGTGGGCCTCCCTTCGACAGTCCAGGCTCGCTCCAGCACATCTCTCACCATGCTCACCGTCACATTCGCTGGTACGACAACGTAGAGGTCATCCACTTCCGATGACTCATCCCTGCAGCGCCGGGACCTAACGTGTTTGCGGCGGTGTCCGTCTTGATCTCGATGCCCGTCAGCGCGTCCAACTGTACCGAGCCCGGCTGACGACGCGTCCATCGATGGAGCGCATACTGCCTCCCACTGAGCCTCGATCGCTTCTGTCGCGCGTGCGGTCAATGCGCCCTTGATCAAGGTGTGGCCAGGCGCCGTGAATGCTGCACCGACGAGGTCCGCCAGCTCGGCGACCGACGTGATCAGCCCGCGCCATCGCCCGCTCGAAATGTGCGATCATCCCGCCACCCTGGCCGCCGGCGCATTGTCCGCCTCGCCGGCGCGAGCGTCGGGGACCGCGGACCGCCTGGCGCATCGGTTCTGCGCGCCTGGGAGGCTATGTCGACGCTGGTCGACGAGGAAGGGAAGGGAAGGGCTACCGGAGTGGTCCGTGGCGTTCCTGATGCGCTCAGCGAGGTGGACGATGGTCCGTTTCCCTCGTGCTGTCGGGGGAACTGCACACGACAGTTCGCTGCGCGGGTCAGATTGTTGTGCCATGCCATGGCCATGCCGATCCCATCCTCGTCGCGTGCGTGAGTGCGTGCACGAACATCCGTTTGGTATACTGCAGCCGCACATGAACCACCAGCTGCCGACCGCTCGCAACGAGGAGACGCTGGTGATCGCCCGTGATGTCTGCGACCTCGCCGCCCATACCCACGCGGGCATGGCGCAGCTGGCGAGGCGAGCGGCGGAGTTCGACACCGCCGAGGGCTGGACGGGTGAGGGCATCCGCTCCTGTGCGCACTGGCTGTCCATCAACGCCGGCTTCGGCCTCTCCACCGGCGAGGCGCTGGTCACCGTGGGCCACGCGCTGGAGCGGCTTCCGCTGATCGCCGCGGCGTTCAGCGCCGGTGAGCTCTCCTTCGACAAGGTCCGCGAGCTGAGCCTGGTGGCGACCCTCGCGGACGAGGAGATCTGGCTCGAGCTCGCCCGGCAGGCCTCCGGCTCTCAGCTGTCGCGCATCGCCCGCGCCTGCCGCCGGGCGATAGAGGCGGACGCCCCCGGCCGCGACGCGGCGCAACGGGCGCGCCGTGGCCTGTGGTCGTCCTGGGACGAGGACGGGATGGTCCGCATCCGCGCGGTGCTGGCGCCCGAGGATGGGGTGAAGGTCGAGAAGGCGCTGCAGAGCGTCGTCCGCGACCTGCCGAAGGACGGCGCCGAGCCCGCGGACGATCACCACGCCGCCCGCCGTGCCGACGCGCTGGTCGCGGTGTGCGAGCAGGCGCTGGTCCCGGCCGAGGAGCGGGGCGACCGCCCGGTGGTGGTCCCCGGGCTGGTGGTGCACGTCGACGCCGCGGTGCTGACCGGCGACGATCCCGACGGGCGCTGCCACCTCGAGGACGGCCCGGCGCTGCCGGAGTCGGTGATGCGCCGGATCGGCTGCGACACCCAGGTGGTGGCGATCACCGAGCGCGACGGGCTGCCGATCGACGTGGGCCGGGCGCGGTACATCGTGCCCACCCCACTGCGCCGGGCAATGCAGGCGCGCGACCGCTTCTGCCGCTTTCCCGGCTGCCCGGTCTCGGCTCGCCAGGCGCACGCACACCACATCGAGCACTGGCTCGATGACGGGAAGACCAACCTGGACAACCTGGTCTCGCTGTGCGGGTACCATCATCGACGCCTGCACGATCGGGAGTACCGCATCGAGCCCGACGCCGGCGGTGAGCTGCGCTTCGAGACCGCGAGCGGCGCGGTGATCAGAGTGCGGTCGCAGGGGCTGGACGAGGCCGAGCAGGATCCGGTGCTGCTCCGCTGCCGCCTCGCTGGGCAGCAGGTGCTCATCGATGCCTCGACCGCGGCCGCCGGCGACGCGGGCGCGCCGTACGACCTCGACTACGTGGTGGACGTCATCACCGACGCCTGCGCGTTCGCGCGGGCGAGGGCAGGCCCGGACGGCTGATCGCAGTTCGCCTGCGTGTACTGGTGGTACTCGTCCGACCCGGCGAGCGACGCAGCAGATCCTCATCGCGGTGTCCGTGCTGCAGGTGTTCAACCAGAAGGTCATCCTGGCTGGGTTGGGCGTGCGATCGACGGTGCCACGCCAACCGTGGATCGCGTGACATAGGGTGACGCGCATGCCGTCTGAGGTGCTCGGCCGCAGCGCCCTCAACCGCGCCCTGCTCTCCCGGCAGCTGCTCCTCGAGCGGGCCCTGCTCCCCGCCGCCGTGGCGCTCGAGCGGCTGGTCGGGATGCAGGCGCAGGTGCCCATCTCCCCCTACGCGGGCCTGTGGTCGCGGCTCGAGGACTTCCGCCACGAGGAGCTCGCCGGGCTGATCACCTCGCGTGCGGCGGTGCGCACCTCGCTGATGCGGACCACCCTCCACCTGGTCACCGCCGGCGACGCACTGGCGCTGCGGCCGCTGATCGAGCCGGTGCTGGCGCGCGGCTTCCACACCGGCAGCCCATACGGGCGGCTGGTGGCCGGTGTCGACCTCGACGCCGTGCTCGCCGCGGGAATGGCGATGCTCGAGGAGCGTCCGCTGACCGTCGCCGAGCTCGGCAGGCGGCTCGCCGAGCGCTGGCCCGAGCGTGATCCGGCCGCGCTGGGGCACGCGGTGCGGCTGCTGGTGCCGGTGGTGCAGGTGCCGCCCCGCGGCGTCTGGGGGGCGGGCGGGCTGCCCCGGCTGGCCCCGGTGGCGCAGTGGCTCGCCGCTGCCGAGGCGCCGCCGCCTCTCGGCCTCGACGACCTCGTCCTCCGCTACCTCGGCGCCTTCGGGCCGGCCACGGTGATGGACATCCAGGCGTGGAGCTGGCTCACCCGCCTGCGCGCCGTCGTCGAGCGGCTGCGGCCTCGGCTGCGCGTCTTCCGGGACGAGACAGGCCGGGAGCTCCTCGACCTCCCCGACGCGCCTCGTCCCGACCCGGAGACGCCGGCGCCGCCGCGGTTCGTGCCCGAGTACGACAACCTCCTCCTCTCCCATGCCGACCGCACCCGGGTGATCGCCGACGAGCACCGCGAGCGCATCTTCACCCGGGGGGCGCTGCTGGTCGACGGCTTCGTACGCGGCTCGTGGCGGGTCACGCGGGAGCGCGCCGCCGCACACCTCGAGCTCGAGCTCTTCGCACCGCTCGACCGCGCCGCCTCCGACGCGGTGACCGCCGAGGGCACCCGGCTGCTCGGCTTCCTCGCCGGTGACGCCGGCAGCCACGAGCTGCGCGTCTCGGTCGTCCCCCAGCCTTCCCGCTAGCTACGCATCGTCCACCAGAGCGTGATGATAGCCGGCCACGGCAACCTGTCCGCTTCTCCTACCGTGACGGCGATGGCGCCGCTGCCGCCTGCAGCTCGCGCCTATCGACGCACTCCAGAGGTGGACCGCTGGCTCGAGCGGCTCCACCGCGTGCGCGACGGACGGGAGCCTCCCCCGGGGGCCCGCCAACGCAATGCTCAGCGACCTCAAGGCGGAGTACGGCGGTCCCCACCCAAGTCAGCGCCGCGCTGGGAATCAGCAATGCCGTCCTGATCTGCCCCAGATCACCCTGGTGGACCTCCTTGAGCTGACCGCCCTCCCCGCGACGCCGCCGACGTCGGCGGCCTGCGCCGCTCCGAGCTCTGCGCCCTCGACGGAATCACCACCGGGGCTCTGTTCCGCGGCGTCGACCGCCACGACCAGTTCGCCTCCGATCGCCTCACCAATGGCAGCGTCGCCCGCATCGTCCAGCGCGCCGCTCGCCGCGCTGGCCTGGACCCGGCCCGCTACGCCGGCCACTCCCTGCGCGCCGGCCTCGCCACCACCGCAGCGGCCGGCGGTGCCCCGGAGCGGACGATCATGCGCCAGGGGCGGTGGAACTCGGGTGACCATGGCCCGGCGCTACATCCGCTCCGGCTCGCTCTTCCAGGAGAACGCCGCGGCATTTGTGGGTTGTAGTGGAAGGGGAGCCCGGCCGACCCGCGTCAAAATGCCTCATTGATGCGGCCCGGGACACGGCCGATGAGCAGCGAGGAGGATACGGGGTCGCATGGCCGGCACCGCCTGATCCTCCTCGCCGTCTCGACATCGAGGGTCCGCCCGAAGCCCCATCTCCGCCGGACGGGTCGGAGATGGGACCGGGCGGCTGGTCGAGCCGCATGGAAGGAGGAGCGCTACCTCCTCCCGATCGTGCGTAGCCAGCGGATGAGTGCATCCACGGCCTCGGGGAGGGCAGCGCGGACGGCTCTACGCACGTCCGAGAACAGGCTCAGAGCGAAGATGAAGATGAGGACGAAGAGCATGGACATGGCGGCGTTGGACGGCGTCGAGTCGATCGCCGCAGCTGTCCTTACCGGGTCATCGCTCGCTGAGTAAGCACTGACCAGGCTGCCGCCGGCCAGCACGACGATCCAGACTCGCCGCGGTTTCCGCCGCTGGGATGGGTCAAGCATCTGAGGATCTCCCTCTTCCCAAGTCCTCGCCGATGCTTTACGCTTCCCGTCCCTTAACTCGGGCGCGCTACTTCCTCGGACGACGACTCCGGGAAAGTGGCGCGTTCGCGTATATGGGCAACTTTGTGGCGCTCGCCGAGCTCCTCCGGAGAGGTTCTACCTGTTTTCCTCCATAGGCAGCATGCTCCTGAGAACAGGTCATAGACCCCGACGGGAAGCGGAGAACTTACGACGTGAACGCCGCAGAGTCAATGGGGGTGACGCACATCACCTGCTTGCCCCAGGGCCGGATCAACGGCGAAGCACCTCGAGCTTGCCGCGCCGCTGGAGGTTAAAGGTCGACGCTCTCCTACAGGGCAATCAATCATGTGAGGCCCGTACTGACGCCGATGGGGTTCACTATGAGAGAGACGCCGGTGGTGCATGAACACCCCCCGAAGCGGCGATCGCGCGTGGGCCGGCACGGTCTGAATGACTGGCTACATTTGCAATGACCCTCGTCACCATTGCGTCGGAGCCCGTGGCGGACGGCGTGGGTTGGCGGTCCGCCTGGTGCGGCCTGATGGGCTGGCGGAGGGCTCCGGGCGCCGTCGAGCCCCCCCGCCGCACCTGATGTGAGGTATGTGCGGCGCGCGGGCGGCTCTCATGGGAGACATGCAGCGAGAAAGACCGTGTTGAGGAAGAGACCCATCTTTCGTCGGGTGTTAGGAATCGGGACGTCGACCGCGTGCTGCCGGTGGCATCGACCCGCTGCGGAGCGGCGAGGTCTCCGGGTCGGCGAACTACTGGGGAGCCAGACGGGCCAGAAGAGCCCGGCTACGATGAGCGGGATTGTGAGGCTTTGCTCGCCGCCCGTCCGCGAAGGGCGCGCAGTGATTGACGGGGTGGGGCCAGTGAACCGTACTCGGTGGGTATGGATCGCCGCCGGCGCGGCTGCGCTGGTGGAGGTCGCGGCGCCTTGCCACACACAGGCTACCCGACGAGTTGCAGCGGGCGCGCTGGGCCGGCCACTGCACGCTGGGAGGCGCGCGGCAGAACTGCCCGAAAGGCTGCCTGTCCGGGCGAAAATTGACGGCCCGATCTCGGCGATCATGTCGTGACATGCAGGTGACGCCGCACGGGAGTGATCGTGCGGGTTCCGATCGCCCGGAGCGCTCGAGGCAGCCGCCGGTCGGGCGCCCGGGGATTGGAGCTCTCTCGTCGCCAGCGGGCGCGGCCGCCGACCTGATTCAGCACCTGCAGCGCGCGGCCGGCAACCGTGCCGTCAGTGACCTGTTGCGTGCGGCACGGGCCCCGGCGATCCAGCGGCAGGATGTGGCCGCCGGCGCCACGCCCGCGCCGGCCGGCGGCGAGGCGGAGCTCATCGTCGAGGACTCGGCGCCCGCACTCGGCCAGGGCCAGCTGCGGAAGACTCCGTTCCTGGCCCAGCTGGAGGCCGCCGTCGGCAGCACGATCAGCGAGTCGGCCGGACCGGTGGAGGGCGAGCTGGCCCGGGCCGAGATCGCCGCAAACCTGGAGGAATACCGCGCCAAGGACAGCCGCACGCTGGAGCGTTCGATCCGTGCCGAGCTTCCCGAGGCGGGCCAGGTGACATCGGCGGAGGCGTACGTGCCGATGGTCGCTGGCCGGGTGCGGCGCGAGCTGCGCGAGGACGGCGGCAGCCCGGCGGCGGCGGCCGGGCCGTTGAAGCGCGCCGCCTCGGCCGTCGTGGATGTGGTCCAGGCGGGCGCAGGGGTGGTGACGGGCCTGGT
The DNA here is from genome assembly GCA_028287625.1 of Chloroflexota bacterium. GTDB lineage: Bacteria > Chloroflexota > Dormibacteria > Aeolococcales > Aeolococcaceae > CF-96. The sequence continues at coordinate 7,957 of JAQBPH010000308.1, forward strand.
GGGCGCGCTCTTCAAGCGCCGGACGGCGGGCTCGCCCGCCCCCCGGTCCGGCGTCGCGGTCGCGCTCGGGCCCGGATCGCCACTCGAGGGCTCCGTCCGCTCGGGCCTTGAGCATGCATATGAGCAGAGTTTCGCCGACGTCCGCGTGCACACCGGCGCCGGGGCGAGCGAGGCGGCTGGGCGGCTCGACGCCCGGGCGATGACCGTCGGGACGGATGTCCTGTTCGGGTCGGGGGAATACCGCCCAGGCACCCCGGTCGGAGACGCGCTCATCGCCCATGAGCTGGCCCACGTCGCCCAGCAGCGGGACGCCGACCCGGCCGGGCCGGTGTCGGCGGAGGGCCCCGACGAGCCGGCGCTCGAACGCGACGCGGACCGGGCGGCGGCCGCTGCCGTGGCCTCGTTGTACGGTCCCGAGCACGACCGGGGCGGCGCCAGGCCGGCGCTCCACTCCCGCCTGGCGCTGCGAAGCTGCCGGAGCAGGAGGACGGCGCCCGTTCTCACCTTCGACCAGTACCGGGACCGGTTCAACGCCCTCTGGAGGGTCGCCCCGTACGCCGGGATGGCGACCACCTTCAAAGCCAGCCTCGACAGCAAGGGCCCCAGGAACCCCCGGGCGCGCGCCATCTTCCTCGCGCTGTACGCGGACCCATTGGTCAAGGGCCCCTATGACACGGACGTGCGGTTCCGCGAGAGCGTCGACACCTACATGGGCCCCGAGGGCCTCGATCTGACCGGGTCGCCCCGGGTGCGCGACCTGCGGGCCGTCTTCCTGGCCCATCCCGTCCCCGTACCGGCGGCGGACTACGCGGCCTTCCGCGGCGAGGTCGGCGTCAAGGCCGCGGCGCTCGACCCCGGGGACCGCCAGGCGATCGAGCGGTCCAACGAGTGGCAGCGGCTGATCAACACGGCGGTGACCACGGATGCCCAGCGCGCCGAGATCCGGGACATCATCTCGCCCGCGCCGGCGGCCGCCGGACCCGCAGCGCCCGCCGCCCCGCCGCCGGCCGGAGCCAGGGGCACCCCCGCGCAGCTCGCGCACATCGTCGGCACGTGGCGCTCCACGTTGCAGTTCGACGACGGCGCCGCGCAGATTCAGTGGACCCCCGGCGCGACGGTGCGGTACCGCGCGGGCCAGCAGAATCTGGAGGTGGGCGCCGAGCTGGCGGGAGCCGAGACGAACCCGGGCGTCACGTTGTACGTCCGGGCGCAGATCCTGCGTGGAGCGGCGGTCGTGTCCGCGCCGCAGAACGCGCAGTTCCCGCCCGACCAGCACCAGCTCGCTCCCTTCGCAATGCCGATCGCCGCCCCGGCGGTCGTGCCGGCCGCCGGGGACGCCCTGACGGTCCGCGTCGAGCTGCTGCGCCCTGATCGCACGACCGTGCTGAGCACCAGGGACATCGCGCTCGTCGTGCTGCCTGAGATGACGTATACGGAGGCGGCCGCGGTCTTGGCCGCCACCGACGACGAGAACCACATCCACGATGGGTCGCCGGCCGGCCTGCTGGGCACCATGACCCACCACGGCGGGGCGGCGGCCAACGTGGCAGCAGCCGTCGCTGCCGGGTCGCTGGTCCTGCACAGCCTGACCCGGCGGCACGATTCAGCGGCCTATGTGGCGGCATCGCCAGGCGGCCCCGACCCGGCGAAGACCGGCTACTTCGTCGGCAGCAGCTACGCCACGAGCCTGGTCGAGGTGGCAGGAGCTTCCGGGTTCACCCTGCCGAGCGGCGAGATCGTCATCAACCGCAGCACCGACGTCGCGACCGGCGCGAAGCGGCCGCCCGACGAGCTGATGATGTATGCCGTCCACGAGGCCGTGCACCACCTGGACATCCGCCCGGGCGCTGGCACCGTGCTGGAGCGGTACAAGACCGAGTTCCGCGCTTACTGGGTGGACGGGCGGTACGACGGGCTGGCCACGTCGTACGACGAGGAGCTCGCGCCGCTCGCGCCCCCCGGACCCAAGTCGCCGCGCGCCCGGGCCATCTTCGACCTCCTCTACGGGTCGGTGACCTACCCGTTCGTGAAGCCCGCCTACGACAACAACACGGGCGGGTTCCGCGAGGCCGTCGACGCCTATCTCGTGCCCGACGGCATCAACCTGACCGTGTCGATGCGGCTCGAGAGCTTGCGTTCGACGATCGAGGCGTGGGCTGGGACCTCCTACGGCGCCTTCAAGGCGCAGGTCCAGGCGTTCACGGGCGTCGGACCCCCGCCCCCCGGGGGCGCGCTCACGCCGGACGATCGGGCCGAGATCACCCGCGAGCGCGCATGGCGCGACCTCGTCGAACGCAAGGTGGACCCTGCGCACCGGGCGGAGATCAAGGGCATCCTGGGCATACCGACATGAGGCGCGACTGATGGACACGCAGGATCCGGCATGGCGCCGCCATCGCGTGGAGGGCGTGGGTCTGTCGTTCGAGGTCTATGAACCGTGGCCCCTGCGCACCGCCGGCTCCGCCGAGAGCGGCGGAGTGTTCCAGCAGGTCGGCAACACTGACGGCGTGGTCTTCGTGCGCTGGGGGCCGGAGGAGACCATCGACGCGTTCGTCCCGAGGCTCAGCGATTACCTGACGACAGCCATCGTGACAGGGGACGACCCGGTGACGTTCAGGGGCCGGAGCGCCCGCCACCTGCTCGCCCGCACCGAGCGCCGGGCCGTGCGTGTCTACCGCCCGGGCCCGGCCGGACCAACCCACTCGGAATCGCCGGCGCGGGTGAGCACGGTCGAGGCGTACGGGCTCGTCAGCCGCGGCAAGCCCTTCCTGATCGGACACCTCCTGGTGGAGGGCACGCCGGAGGCGTCCGTCGCCGGGGCCGAGCGGATCGTCGAGAGCGTCGAGTGGCTCGACTGAGCGCGGCGGCGGCCGGCGCCCGGTTCGACGGCGTGCTGGATCGCCTCGCCCGCCGCGACGTGCGCCTGCTCGGCCGGCCCCGCTCGGCCTTCCACGCGTGCGGCTGGCTGGGTCTGCTCGCGGCGGGGGCGGTCGTGGCACTGGCCGGCGCGGCTCATCATCTGCCCGCCTGGGCGCTGCTGGCCATGCTGGCGACGGGGGTGGCGATGTTCCTGTCCCTGGCAGCCGCGGTCCGCTGGGCGACCGGCCAGGAGCGGCTGATCTATTACCACCATGAGATCGCGGTGCTGGCGGCGGTCGCGCTGCTGCTGGGGCTGGCGCGGCAGCCGGTCGCGCGCGGCCTCGACGTGGCCGCACTCGGGCTGGGCGCGTTCCTGGCGTGCGGCCGCATCGGGTGCCTGAGCGCCGGCTGCTGTCACGGCCGGCCGGCCCGCTGGGGAATTCGATATGGCCCGGAGCACGCCGAACTCGGCCTGCCGTCCTGCCTGATGGGGGTGCGGCTCGTCCCCATCCAGCTCGTCGAGTCCCTGCTCGTCGCCGGGGCGGTGGCGACCGGCCTGGCCGTCGTCCTCGCCGGCGGGCAGCCGGGCGAGGCGGCAAGCCTGTACGTCGTCGCCTACGCGGCGCTCCGTTTCGTCCTGGAGTTCCTGCGCGGCGACCCTGATCGCCGGTACCTGGCCGGGTTCTCGGAGGCGCAGTGGACCGGAGTCGTCATTCTCCTCGGGACCGCTGGCGTGGAACTCAGTGGGGTTCTGCCAGTCGTGTGGTGGCACATGGCTGCCGCCCTTGGCCTGCTGGCCGCCGCGGCGGCGATCGCCGGTGTCCGGCGCGCGCGGGATGGCCAGCACGACCTCCTGCACGCGCGTCACCTGGTGGCCATCGCCAACACACTCGCCCGAGCACCCGAGCCCGGAGACGGTGTCTCGGTGGCGAGGACTTCGCTCGGCCTGTGCATCTCGGGGGGAGCGGTCGCGAGCGCCGGGCGGTCAGTGCACCACTACTCGCTCTCGCGCGCCGGCCAGCCACTCCGGCCGCGCGAGGCGCGTGCCCTGGCTCGCGTCATCGTGGCGCTGCGCCACCGATGGGATGCCTGGACCCTGACGCCCGGCCGGTCCGGAGTCTTCCACGTCGTGGTCGCCTGCGAGCCTGGCCTCCTGGCCAGGAGCGGACGGCCGCACTGCGCGTCGACGCGTGCCCCGGCTGACAACTCCCTGCCGTCCTCCCCCGGACATCGGCGAGGCGTCGCCACCGGGAAGCTGTATCGCCGCTGAACCGGCCGCTGTGGCTTCTCACTGGAGGAGTGGGGATCGAGATGGGCCGTAACACGAGGCGAGCGTCTGCGCTCGCTCCCCACCCCTGGTGGATGGTGAGCTTCGTGGTGGGCGACGTCGGACCTGAGCTTGGTGCCGAGGAAGCTGCTGACGGATCGACCGCGCTGTAGGCGATGCAGGCTCCCGTGCGCGCTGTGCTCATCGTCAACCCGAAAGCCAGTGCGACCACGGAGCGCATGCGCGGCCTCCTGCTCCGCGCGCTCGCCGACGAGCTGACCGTCACCGAGGCGCACACCGAGTTTCGGCAGCACGCCACCGCTCTGGCACGTGGCGCCGTCGACGGCGGAGCGGATCTCGTGGTCGCATTCGGTGGGGACGGCACCGTCAACGAGGTGGTCAACGGGCTGCTGGCGGACGGACCTCAGGCCGCTCTGCCGAGCTTGGCCGTCATTCCTGGCGGCTCGACCAACGTATTCGCGCGCTCGCTGGGTATTCCGAATGATCCAGCTAAGGCCACGGGGCTGATCCTCACCGCTCTCCGCACAGGACGACGCCGCTCGGTGGGGATGGGCGTCGCCGACGGTCGCTACTTCACCTTCTGCGCCGGTGTCGGGTTCGACGCGGCGGTCCTCCGAATCGTCGAGCGGCGGCGGCTGGGAGGTAGACGTGCCAACGCATCCCTCTTCGTGCGCTCAGCGGTGCGGCACTACCTGACCGGCACCCACGGTCGGCACCGGCGGATCCAGGTCCACCTCAGCGACGGCAGGGCCCTCCCACCGCTGTACCTGGCGATCGTGAGCAACACATCGCCCTGGACCTATCTCGGGAGGCTGCCGTTGACTCCGACACCACAGGCCGGCTTCGACAGCGGGCTCGACGTCTTCGGTCTATCGACCCTCCGGATCGTCCCTGTGTTCCGCACCGTGCTGGGCATGCTCAGCGGTTCGGAGCAGCAGCCGGTTGGCCCATGGGCGGTCTCGCTGCACGACCTGTCCGAGTTCACCATCACCGCGCACCACCCGGTCGATTTTCAGCTCGACGGCGAGTACCTGGGCCACCGCACCTCGGTCCAGTTTCGAGCCGTCCGCAGTGCGCTGCGGCTGGTGCTGTGATCGGGAATGAATGAGGAACCCGGACCAAGGGGCGGTCGGCAGAGCGGAGCACCAGGCTGCAGGTGCGGCTCCTGAGGCGGACGACGACCTCGTCGGGGCTGAGGGTGATGTCCCCGGGGGTGGAGACTACTAGGGTCGAATTCGCTGTTCGAGAATTCAAGCTAGGCCCGTCGCCGGGCGATCCAGACCTCCTCGCAGGGCCAGCGGCGCGACCACTCCAGGGTGGTGTACGGGAAGCGGGTGGTCGACCCCTCCGGTGGCCGGATCTCCACCAGGTCGACCACCTCGAAGCCGCTGCTCCGGAGCAGCCGGATCATGTCGCCGTGGCCGAGATGGAACTCCACCGACCCGTCGTCGGGCCACTCGAAGCGGTGCATCCCGAAGTAGTCGTGGAGCAGGCGGTCGCCGGCGGGGATCCCGTCCTCGTCCGGGGCGCAGAGCATGTGCAGGGTGCCGTTGGCCAGGAACACCAGGTCGCTCCCGGGGCGCAGCAGGCGGGCGGCCTCGGGGATCCAGCGGTGGGGATCGCACCAGATGCTGGCGCCGTACTCGCCGATCACCACGTCGGCGCAGCGGTCGCGCAGCGGCACCCGCTCGGCGTCGCCGTGGACGAGGGGGAAGCGCAGGCCGAACTCCGCCTGCAGCGCCCGGGCGGTGGCGAGCTGGGCCGGCGAGTTGTCGATCCCCACCGGCCGGGCGCCGCGCCGCGCCATCCACGCCGAGACGTAGCCGGTGCCGCAGCCGAGCTCGACGGTGTCGCGACCGGCCAGCTCGGGGAGCAGGCGCAGCTCGGCCTCGGGGACGCCCCACACCCCCCAGGTGGGCTCGTCCCTCGCCCAGCTGCGCCGCCCGGGAGCCCGGTACCCGGCGGCCATGCGGTTCCATGCGGCGCGGTTGCGGACCACGTGGTCGCCGGTCTCGGAGGTGACGCCGGGGTCGTGCCTGC
>JAQBPH010000333.1:0-2784 GCA_028287625.1 Chloroflexota bacterium
TGAGCGACGAGCCTGCGGCGCAGCCGCCGGCACCGCCGCTCCCAGTCGGCCACCCAGCCCCCCGCCGGGGCGCCCCGCATCGCGACCAGCCGCCAGCCCTCGAGGCGCGCGCACAGTTCGAGGGAGCCCTCGGCGACGGCCAGCGCCTCGGCGTGGCGCTGCAGCCGCTCCAGGCTGACCGCCAGCGCCCGGGCCGCGCGCAGGTCGCCCGGCCGGCTGCGCCAGAGCCCTGCCCAGATCTCCACCGCCTCGGCCTCGGCCGCGCCTCCGCGGCGGCGCAGCCGGGTCGCCAGGGCGTGGGCGGCCTGCCGGTCCCAGGGTCCCCGCGCTCCCGCGACGGTGGCGCGGAGGTGCTCATCGACCGACTCGGCCACACCGCTGCGCTCGAGGTGGACGGCCAGACGGTAGCGGTCGGCGGGGTGCACGGGCGCCACCAGCCGTCCCTCGAGGTGAGCGGCGACCCGGGCGGCGAGCACCATGGTGGCGCAGAGGTCGAGCTGGTTGTGGACCACCACCCCCTCGAGCACGCCCCAGCCGGCCCCCCGCAACCAGGCCTGGTAGCGCGCCGGCGCCTCGGACCCCGGCACCTCGCCATGGCGCTCGAGGCCGAGCAGGTCGCGCTCGGCGCGGCCCAGGGTGCAGGCGCCGAGGCGGTCGCGGAAGAGGCGGCGCACCGGCGCGAGCACGTCGCAGTGCATCCCCGCCTCGAGCGCCGCGGGGTCGAGGCGGTTGACCACCAGCCGTGAGCGCAGCGCGGGCACGTCGAAGCTGCGGCCGTTGTACGAGACCAGCACGCGGCGGCCGGCCAGCCGGGCGAGGGCGGCGAGCAGCGCCGACCGCTCCGCGGCGGGGTCGACGAGCAGCACCTGGTCGACCTCGAGGCGGTCGCCGCGGGGCACTCCGATGCCGGCGAGGAAGGCGAGCACCCCGCTCCCCCGCAGGCCCAGGGTCTCGAGGTCGAGGACCGCGGCCGACGAGGCGTCCCAGCGCGGCCGGTGCGGGCCCGGGTCGCCCAGGGTGAGGCGCATCAGCTGGGCGGCCGTGACCGGCCCGGAGGCGCCGGCGCGCTCCAGGAACGGCCCCAGGTCGACGCTCACCCGGCGCACCCAGGCGATCCCGCCGCCCACCTCCTGGGGCTCGAAGCCGCCCTGGCGAGCCCCCGCGGCGCGCCGTTCCGCCACCGTCTCGGCATCGCGGGCGACCCGCGGCCGGGGAGCGGCGGGCACGCCGCCGCCGAGGCGCGCCAGCCGCTCGCGCAGCGCCGCCACCGCGGCGGAGCGGTCGCCGACCTGCATCGGGATCAGGTGCCGGCGGCGAGGTCGATCAGCGCCCGCGTGCTGCGCCGGGCGTCGACCGAGGCGGAGGGAGGTCCCACGCAGGAGGGACAGCCGGCGCGGCAGCCGCAGCCGTCGACCAGCCCGCGTGCGGCACCGAGCAGGGCGCGGTGCTCGCCGAAGAGGTGCTCGGCGAAGCCGATGCCGCCGGGGACGGTGTCGTAGAGATAGACCGTCGGCCAGCCGCCGGCGAGGCCCTCCCGGCGCTCCGCCGCCGGACGCCAGCCGGCGACCTGCTCGACCGGCTCGGTCACGGCCGCGGGCCGCAGCGGCGCCACCGGGGCGCCGGTGGCCGGCGGCAGCGGCGCGCCGCGCAGCTCGGCGTGGCGGCCGAGGTCGCGGGGATCGCACATGCACAGCAGGCAGGCCGCGTGGTGGAGAGAGGCGGCGAGCCCGCCCAGCCCGGTCTCCACGGTGGCCCGATCGAGCCCGCCGAGCGCCGCCGGGTCGAAGGCGAGCCAGGCGGCGGAGGTGTGGAGGTCCTGCTCGGGCAGGGAGATGGGGCCGGCTCCGATGGTCTCGTGGGTGAGGAAGCGGACCTTCTTGTAGATCGCCGCCAGCCGGCTGATGCGCACCTCGCCGTGGCAGCGGCGGCAGCCGCCCCCCTCCGGCCCGCCGTGGATCTCGAGCACGGCGATCGACAGCCGGGTCTCGGCCACGGTGTGGTGGTCGACGGTGACCGGGTGCACGTAGGCCCGCTTCTCCTCCCAGTCGAGCCGCTCGACGTGGTACTGGGCGCCCTGGTGGATGTAGACGGCGTCGTCGTGCACCAGCACCGGCGCCGCGAACTGGTCGACCTCGCCGACCACCCGCCCGTGGCTTCCCGGCCTGCCCCCGGCGCTCCCCGCCCACTGCCCCTGTGGCCCCTGCCCGGGTCCGTCGGGCACGGAGCTGGTGTCGATGATCACCACGTTCCCGGCGCAGGCGGTGCGCAGGCTGATCGCCTCGGCGGGGAAGGCGTCGGCGCTCCACAGGTAGCGGCCCGCGGAGTGGTGCACCAGCCCGTCCTCGGCCAGGCAGTCGAGCAGGGTCCCGACCTCGGCCCTGCCGAAGCGCTCGCCCTCGTCGAAGGCGAGCTCGAACGCGGCCGCCTGGACGTGGCCGCCGAGCACCAGCAGGTTGTCGGGGTCGATCAGCCCCGACTCGGGAGGTGACTCGAGCAGGTACTCGGGGTGGCGGACGAGGAACTGGTCGAGGGGGCTGTCGGTGGCGATCAGCACCCCCAGCGAGGTGGTCTCGCGGCGCCCTGCCCGGCCCAGCTGCTGCCAGGTGCTGGCCACGCTTCCCGGGTAGCCGACCAGCACCGCCGCGTCGAGCCGTCCCACGTCGATGCCGAGCTCGAGGGCGTTGGTGCTGACCACGGCGCGGACGCTGCCGTCACGCAGCCCCGCCTCGATGGCGCGGCGCTCGAGCGGGAGGTAGCCGCTGCGGTAGCCGCGCACCGGGCCGG
>JAQBPH010000170.1:0-5192 GCA_028287625.1 Chloroflexota bacterium
AGCGCCTCGTGGGTGAGCGGCAGCACCGGCAGCCGGCCCGACAGGCCCTCGAGGTAGATGCGGTTCTGGTACCCGGCAAGCGGCGCCGCCTGGATCATTCCTCGCCTCCTCCACCGGTGGCCGCGGCGACGCAACCCTCGATCTGCATGCGGCGATGGTAGGAGGCTGGTCGGTACCGCACACGACCGCTGACGATGCCGCTACGGCCCTTCAGCCCGGCGAGGGAAGAGTTGCTCGACGAGGAATTGCGAACGCGGCAGTATCCTCTCGGCGGGGTAGAGGCTGCTGACGACCTCGAGCACCTCGCCGGCAGTCCGCAGGTCGAGGATCCCGGCCAGGGTCTCGATATCGTCCGCATCGAGCTCCGGCCGGGCCGCGAGGATCTTCATGCCGAGCATCACCCGAGCCGACGCCGCGCCCACCTCGAGCCCCACGCGAGAGAACACGGGCACACGCTCCGGATCGGTGCCGGGGACGAAGCCCTTGACGGCATCGTTCAGCCAGTCATCGGGAAGGCCGCGTTCGATCGCCACCTCCGCAGCAGCGGCCCGCACGGCGGCGGACGGGGCGAACACGGCATCGACATCGCGTGTCACCCGGTCGCGGCGGTAGGCGAGCGCCATGGCGGCACCACCGACGACATAGATGCGGCCCTCGATCCCCTGCGCGGCCAGCAGTTCACCGATGGCGTCCAGGGCGCCGAGGATGTCCTCGCGGCTGAGGAAGGGCCGGCTCATACCCGCTCCAGCCCGCCCCCGGTCACGAAGATCCCGCGCCGTGCGAAGGAGATCGGGCTCTCACGCAACGCCAGTGCGAGGAAGCGTGGGTCGTCGGCGACAAACCACCAGGGCCGCGACTCGCGGCTGGCCTCCTGTGTCCACGCGGGGGGCACCATGTCGCGTCGGGCACAGAGGTACTCCGCAAGGGCAGCGACGGTTGCGTCCACGCGGGTGTCGCCAGTCAGCTCCGGACGAGGACCCACCACGGAACGGAGCTCGGCGTCGCTCTCGGTGGCGGCGTCGTCCAGCACCTCGCCGACCAGCCGCCAAGCGTCGCGGGAGCCGTGCTCGAGCAGGACCTCGCGCATGGTCGGCGCGAGCATCGCGAGCGTAGGCCAGCGGCGCCGCTGCGCCGTCGCGGTGCGGCAGACGTCGAGGAGACGCGAGAGCGTTCGGATCGTGGGCGACATCTGCCCGCTCTCGTATCGACATACGGCGGCCGGTGAGGTGTGGGCGAGTCGCGCAAGCGCGCGCTGACTCAGTCCTGCACCCTCTCGGGCCTCTTTCAGCGCCGTTTCGATCGTCACCCCCCTGATGATATCTGATCCGATAACATGATGGTGCTGAGCCGGCGTGGCGAGGATGCCCGGCTGATCCAGGTGCGGCCGGGGGGCCGCGGTGCGCAAGAGTTTGCCCCGGCCGTTCGTTGATGTGATGAGCCCGGGGAGCCCGCCACCCCCGGGCTCTTTCTTTACTCCCTCCGGCGCCGGCCCCGGCCGGTGCCCTCCGTACACTGCTCCGGTGAGCACGCCCGCTCCCGCCAGCACCCCCGTCAAGCCGCTGCTCAGGGGGTACTCCCACGCCGTCGCCGCCGTGGTCGGCGGCGTCGGGACCGCGTTCCTGCTGGCCCGCACCGCCGGCGACGGACCCAAGCTGATCTCGGTGCTGGTCTACGGGGTCAGCCTGGTGGTGCTCTTCGGGGTCAGCGCCCTCTACCACGTGGGCACCTGGAGCCCGGCCCGCCGGGCGCTGCTGCGCCGCCTCGACCACGCCAACATCTTCGTGTTCATCGCCGGCACGGGCACCCCGGTGGCGGTCAACGTGCTCGACGGCCCGTGGCGGGTCGCGGTGCTGGTGACGCTCTGGGGCGCCGCTCTCGGCGGCGCCGTGGCGGTGGCTCCGGTGCTGCGCATCCCCCGCCGGGCGCTCACCGGCATGTACCTGCTGATGGGATGGGTGAGCCTGGTGGTGATGCCCCAGGTCGCCGGCCGGGTGGGCGCCGGGGCGCTGCTGCTCGCCGGCGGGGGCGCGCTCTACTCCGTGGGGGCGGTGATGTACGCGCTCCGCCGCCCCCGGCTGTGGCCCAGGGTGTTCGGCTACCACGAGGCCTTCCACCTCCTGGTGATCGCCGCCAGCTGCCTCTTCTACGCCTTCGTCGTGGCGTTCGTGGTCCCCCACGCGCGGCCCTGACCCGCCGGTCCGGTTCGGGCTCACATCGAACCTTCAACCGCGTCAGGATTGGTTTATGATTCCGTCAAGGAAGGGTTAGGGACTGACGAGCGTCGGGGGCGTCCTGGGCGGGGGGTCGCTGGGGTCCGGGACGCCGGTGCGGGTCGCGCCGGGGGACCGTGCCCGGGCGTCGCAGGTCCGCACAGAGGTCAGGAAGTGCTGACGGTGGCAACACCGGTGTCCAGGCGCCGGGATCCTCCTCCGCCGGGTGCGGCGGGGTGCTGAGGATCGGCGCGGTCTGAGCGTTCGGCCGCTGCCTCGCGTGGCGGTGACGCCACAGGAAGGGAAAGGGAAGGGAGATGTCCGTCAGAGTGATGCCGGCGCCGGACGGCGGCGCGGAGGCGCAGGCGGGGTGGCACGCGCTCACCGAGAGCGCCGCGGAGGTGGAGCTCCGCGGGCGGCGCGCCCGCGGCCGCAGGATCGCCGCGGCGACGCTGGCGCGGCCGCGGACGAGCGGCGTCCGGCTGCTCATCTACACCCAGGACGGGCTGGGGCTCGGCCACCTGCGACGGGCCAGCTCGGTGGCGGCGGAGTTCCTCCGCGGCGAGGCCGAGGGCTCGGTGCTCACCATCTCCGACTCGCCGCTGGGCTCGCTGATCCGCGACGTGCCCCGCCACGACTACCTCAAGCTGCCCTCGATCGTGAAGGCGGGGCCGGGCGACTGGCGGCCGCACTCGCTGCCCCTGGAGATCGGCGAGGTGCGACGGCTGCGGAGCCGCCTGATCCTCGAGGCCGCCACCGCATTCCGACCCGACGTGCTGCTGGTGGACCACATGCCCCACGGCGCCCTGGGTGAGCTGCTGCCCACCCTGGCGGCGCTGCGCCACACCCCCACCCGCATCGTGCTCGGGGTGCGCGACATCATCGACGACCCCTCCGTGGTCCACGCCCGCTGGCGCTCCGAGGGAGCCTTCGACGCCCTCGCCGAGCACTACGACCAGGTGCTGGTGTACGGCTCCTCGGAGGTCTTCGACCTCCCCGAGCAGTACGGCTGGCCGGCCGAGCTGGCCCGGATGGTGCGCTTCTGCGGCTACGTCTGCACCCCCGCCCCGGTGGCGCAGCGGCGCCTCCCCGCCCGCCGCCTGGGCATGGAGCCGCGCGGCAGCATGGTGGTGGCGATGGCCGGCGGCGGCGCCGACGCCCACGCGCTGATGAGCACCCTGATCGACGCCGTGCCCGAGGTCTGTGCGACGCGGCCCTGCACCTTCGTGATCGTCACCGGCCCGTTCATGCCCGACGCCCAGCGCCGCGACCTCAAGCGCCGCGCCGCCGGACTGCCGGTGCGGCTGCGCACCATGGTCGGCGACCCGCTGCGCTACCTCGCCGCCGCCGACCTGGTTGTGGCCATGGCGGGCTACAACACCACGATGGAGGTGCTCCGGGTGGGCACGCCCGCCCTGCTGGTGCCGCGGCGCGGTCCCAGCGCCGAGCAGCGGATGCGGGCGCAGCGCTTCGCCGACCGCGGGTGGGTCTCGCAGCTCGACCCCGACGAGCTCGAGCCCGGCCGGCTGGCGGCCGCGGTGCTCGGCGTGCTCGGCCGGGGCGCCGCCACTCCGGTGCTCCCGCCCCCCGACCTCGGCGGCCTGGCCCGCGCCGCCGAGTCGCTGCACGCCGCGGCGCTGGCGGCACGCGCCACCGTCACCGGGGGGCGCGATCCGGCGGACGCGGTCCGGGCCGGCGGGCAGGTCGTGTAGCGTGGACGTGGAGGGGGTGCTGAGCGGTCGCGGGGGCGACCGCGCGGTGCGGGCGCTGCTGCTCGGCGCCGGCCGCGCCCCGCTGCGCGCGCTGCTGGAGGCGATGGCCGGCGAGCCCGGCAGGGTGCGCGCCTGCCGGCTGCGCCGGGTGCAGCTGAAGCCGGGCAGGAAGCTCACCGCGTACCACGACGTCCTCCTCGCCGGCGACCCGCGGCCGGTCCCGGTGGTGGTGACCTGGCACTGCGGCGGCGTGCCCGACGGCACCGCCGAGCGCGCCGCGGCGGCCGAGGCCGACCTGCGCGCCGCCGGCCTGCCCAGCCGCCTCCCGCGCCTCTGGGCGGTCGACCGCTCCCGTGGGATGGTGGTGCTGGGGGCGCCGCTGGACCCCGCCTTCCCCGCGCTCGCACTGCTCTCCGACCCCGCCCAGGTGCCCGAGATGCTCGCCCGGTGCGGGGAGGCGGCGCCACCGGCGGCGGGCTGCAGCGTCCGCCCGCTCCGCTACCGGCCCGGGCAGCGCCACGTGCTCGAGTATCGCGGTCCCGAGGGACCCCGCCTGTTCGTGAAGCTCTACCGCAGCGGCGAGGGCGCTCCGGTGGCGGGCGCGGTCACCGCGCTCTCCGCGCTGCTGGAGGCGGCGGGGGTGCCCGGCCTCCACGCCGTGCGCCCCGCCGCGGTGCTCGGCGACGGCGACGCCCTCGTCTACCGCGAGGTCCCGGGCGCGGCCCTCTCCCGGGCCCTGGGCGCCGGCCGCCGGCCCGACCCGTCCCTCCTCGAGCAGGTCGGGCTGCTGCTCCGCACCGTCCACGCGGCGGCACCGGGACCGCCCGCGAGCCTCCCCCACCGTGAGCTCGCCACCGAGGTCCGCACCGTCGGCCGCGCCTGCGAGGCGATGGCGGCGCTCCGCCCCGACCTCGGCGTCCTCGCCGCGGTCACGGTGGACCGGGCCGGGCGGGGGATCGCGGCGCTGGAGCAGGAGCCCGACACCACCCTCCACGGCGACCTCAAGGCCGACCACCTGCTCTGGGGACCGGGCGGCCTCCAGGTCCTCGACATCGACCGCTGCTCGTACGGTGACCCCGCGTACGACCTCGGCAAGATGCTCGCCGACCTGCGCTTCTGGGGCGCGGTCGGGGGCTTTCCGGCCGCCGCCGAGGCCGAGCTCGCGGTGCTCGCCGCCTACGCGGCCGAGAGGCCCCGGCTCGCCCGCGCCCGGCTCTACGCCGCGCTGCTCCTGGTGCGGATGGCGGCGCGGCGGGTGCCGCTGTGGCGC
>JAQBPH010000390.1:0-9311 GCA_028287625.1 Chloroflexota bacterium
CGCGCCCACGTCCAGGTGGCCAACGTGCGCTTCTTCAGCCGGCTCGGCTGGGCCGCCCTGGGTGGGCCCGCCGACTATCTCGGCAGGCCGCACCAGGACATGGTGATCGAGCTCAGCACCCGCTAGCGGGTGCTGAAAAGCTCCCGGGCGCTGTGGAGGGGCCGGGCCGCGGGTCCGAGAGAGCTCTGCGAGCCGCCGCCCAACCCTCAGCGTCCTGTGGCCACCCTGCTCAGGCCGCTCTCAGGCCACCGACCGCCCGAACGAGCGGGCCGCCCAGGTGACGGTGACGGCGGCGAGAGCGGCGGCGACGGCCAGGCCGCCGACGACGGTGCCGACCGCGATGCTGCTGTGGAAGGCCTGGCGCGCCGCGTCGACCGCATAGGTGAGCGGATTGGCATGGCTCACGCCCTGCAGCCAGGCCGGGGCCAGGGTCAGGGGCAGGAGCATTCCGCTCAGCAGCATCACCGGCAGGAACACGGCGTTGAGCAGCGGGGCCATGGCGTCCTCGCTCTTGAGCAGGAGCGCCAGGCCGTAGGAGAGGCAGGCCATCCCCGTGCCCAGGAGCACCAGCAGGACGACGATGATCGCGACCGCCTGCAGGGTGACGTGCAGCCCGAAGGGGATCGACATCAGCATGAGCAGCGACGACTGGAAGATGAGGATGGCGATGTCCCGCCCGGCCCGGCCGAGCAGCATTGCGAGCCGGCTCATCGGCGTCACCCGCATGCGCTCGATGACCCCGAAGCGCAGCTCGGCGATGAGGCCGAAGCCCACGAAGATGGAGCCGAAGAGGGCCATCTGGACCAGGAGGGCCGGGACGAAGACGTCGTACGCGGTGCCGCCGAAGCCCTGGAGCTTGGCCACGGGCTCGAGCAGCGGACCGAAGAGGAACAGGTAGTACAGCGGCTGCATCAGCCCGACCACGACCCACACCGGGTTGCGGAGGGTCTGGCCCATGCTCCGCTGGAAGACCAGCCAGGTGTCACGCAGGATTCTCATCACGCAGCCTCGTCACGGAGCGACCGGCCCGTCTGGCGCAGCACGTCGTCGAGCGACGGCCGCGCCAGCGAGATGGTCTGCAGGGTCAGTCCGCCGCCGTCGAGCAGGCGGAGGATCAGGGGCATGGCGGCCTCGCCGCGCTCGACGTAGAGGCGCACGGTGCCCTCGTCAATCGTGGCCTCGCGCACGAAGGGCTGGTGCTGGAGCAGGCGCAGGGCCTCGGCCACGTCCTCCTCGACGCCGACGGTGACCACGTCACCCGCGACATCGCGCTTCAGCTCCTCGGCGGTGCCCTCGGCGACGATGCGGCCGTGGTCGATGATCGCCAGGCGATCGCAGAGGGCGTCGGCCTCGTCGAGGTAGTGGGTGGTGATGAACACCGTGGTGCCCTGCTCGCGCAGGCGCCGGATCTCGTCCCAGAGGTGGGCGCGGCTCTGCGGGTCGAGCCCGGTGGTGGGCTCGTCGAGGAAGAGCAGCTCCGGCTTGTGGACCAGGCCCAGCCCGAGGTCCAGGCGGCGGCGCTGGCCGCCGGAGTAGGTGCCGCCCCTGCGGTCGGCGCAGGCGCTGAGGTCGAGGGCGTCGAGCACCTCCGCGGCGCGCGCCTCGGCGGTGGCGCGGTCCATCCCGTAGAGGCGGGCCTGGAGGACCATCTCGCGACGGCCGGTGACGGTGGGGTCGGTGGAGCCGCCCTGGGCGACGTAGCCGATCCGCTTGCGCACCTCCCGCGGCTCGCGCAGCAGGTCGCAGCCGGCCACGGTGGCCTCGCCGCCGCTGGGCTCGAGCAGGGTGGTGAGCATGCGCAGGGTGGTGGTCTTCCCCGCACCGTTGGGGCCGAGGAAGCCGACGATCTCACCGGCATCGACACGCAGGTCGATGCCCGCGACGGCCTCGACCTCGCCGCGTCGGGTCTTGAAGCTGCGGCGCAGCCCCTTGGTCTCGATCACAGGGATGTCTCCTTCTCTGGCTCAGGCGCCGGCGGCGGCGCGGCGTCGGGGAAGCTCTGGTGCAGGGCGGCCAGCGCCTCGGGCGGTGCCGCATCAGCGAGGCGATCTCGTAGGGGTGCATGGGCCGCTCGAAGAGCAGCGCCAGGACCGCCAGGGCCAGGGGGTTACTCTGTCACGAGTAACGACGCTGTCACGGCACGGCCGCGTGCCGGCGGGTACGGTCAGGTGGACAGCCTGCGCCGCAGTGCGGACTCCAGGCGCAGGTAGCTGTCGGCGGTGCGACCTGCCTCGTCGACGTCCCGCCGCAGGCGAGACAGGCGTTCGAACCGGCGGATGTTCAGGTTCTCAACCTGGTCGTGGCTCAGCAGATCCCAGGGCTGCATCGGTGCTCCCCAGGCGTCGTTGTCGATGTCCATGCCGGCTTCTCCATGACCGCGCCCCCTCGGCGACGATCAGTCGAGTGTCCACTCCCCCTCCCGGCATGTCTGTGGGATCGTGCACACAGCGACCGAGGACGTTCCCGCCCAGGACGAGTCCTTGCGGGTCAGTGGCCGCCGCGACGGTCGTCTCGAAGTCTCGCGCCCGAGCCCCCGGCGCGAGCCTGACGCCGTCCGCTGTAGAGCTGGACGTCGGCGCGGGCGATCAGGGTGGGGGCGTCGTCGCCCTCCGCCAGCTCGGCGAGCCCCCAGCTGATCCCCTGTCCGCACTCCTCGACGACCTTGACGGCAACGTCCGTCAGCCGGCGCCGCGCGTCGTGCGCCCCGACGTCGACGAGGGCGGCGAGGAACTCGTCACCACCGACCCGCGCGACCACGTCATAGCCGCGGAGGTGGCGGCGCAGCACGGTGGCCACGCCCCGGAGCACCTCGTCGCCGGCGCCGTGCCCGCGCTCGTCGTTGACCAGCTTCAGTCCGTCCACATCGAGGAAGGCCACCACCATGGGCATCCCTGTCCGCCGGGCTCGCGCGAGCGCCAGCTCCAGGGCTGCGAGCCCTGCTCGGCGCCGCAGCAGCCCCGTCAGCTCGTCGACGGCGGCGTCCTGGTTCGAGCGCACCAGCCGCTCCTGGAGCAGGCGCACCGAGTCGGATGCCCGCCGCACGTCCTCGTCGCTGAGTTGCGCGAGCCCCTCGACGTCGACGCCGAGGAAGTCCGCCAGCTCCTGGCGTGCGCTGCCGCCGGTGGGTGAGCGGTGCCTCCGTCCGGCGAGGTCGGCCTCGTCAGGCTCGCCCGCTGCCTCGTCGGGCGATGGTCTCCCACCGGCCCGCAGCATGGTGGCGGGCTCGTCGCCGCCCGGTTGCGTCTCGCTCATGGCCCAGTCCTTCCGGGCGGCGGCGCAGTGGCGAATCGTGAGCCGTGGAGAGTGACAGCGTCGGCGCGCTCGGACTCGAGCGCGAGCGCTGCAGGATCGAGCTGTGCGCCGGCGAGCCCCCGTGCGGCGCTGGCAGCCACCGCCGCCTTCTTCACGGGCGATAGAGTACCCGGAGTTGCGCGGCTCGCAGCTCGCCCGCCGGCGGGACCCACCCACACCGGGTCGATGCGACGGCGCGCCGCGTCGTGCGGTTCGACAACGCTCGGACGCCGGCGCGGTGATCCGACGGCGACCGCCGTGACCACCGCCGGAGCGGACGCGCCCACTCCAGACCTGTTCATACGCGACTCCCTCGTCGGCAGCTCCGATGACGTGTGTCTGCAGCCCTGGAGCAGTCAGCCTCTGCCGGTCGACGTACTCCCTCAGTGTCGGCGAGAGTGCCGGATGTCACCGGCGCAGGCGGAGGGCATCATCACCCGATTCGCGGATTCCCGGCGCCCCGCCAGGGGTTTCCGGTTCCGGCTGACGACGGCTCACACCAGGATCCAGGCGTCGACCCGACCATGTCTGATTGATGCGACGCCCATGGGGCTGCACCCAGCTTTGCGCGTTCAGACAGTCTGACATTGCGGCGCAAACCTGTCAGTAACCGCCATCACCGGTGCAACCCCTGTACGAAGGAGTCATCACGTGACGCACAACTGCATTCATGCTCAACCCATGTCGACAATCGCTGGTGCCGGCTTCGCCCTGGCCACCAGGCCGGTGGCGCCGTCGATGTCGACCCGCACCGCGCCGGCGGCGGCGAGGAACACCGTCGCGGGGTCGGTGGCGTGCAGGGCGACGAGGCCGTTCGCCACCTCCACGCGGCCGGACGCCCGGGCGCCGGGCGCGAGGTGGTGGCGCCGCGCCAGCCGGGCCCGGCGCTCGCCGGCGCCGATCCTCCTCATCCTTCCCGCAGCCGCAGCCCCGTGACCGGCTCGGTGCGCAGGTCGAGGACCCGCCGCTCCTCCCCTCCCCCGCGCACCCTCAGCTCGCCGCCGCCGTCGACCGTGGCGATCACCTCGCAGGCGAGGCCGCGGGCGGCGAAGCGGGCCCGGCACTCGGCGACCGCGCCCGGCACGGCGCAGAGCAGGAACCCGTACAGGGGAAAGGCCATCACCCAGCCGGCCAGCGGAACGTCGGAGGGGCGGGGCAGGGCGTCGAGGTCGACGCACGCGCCCGCGGCGGTGGGCTCCAGGAGCATAGCCAGCGAGCCCAGCACCCCGGCCATGCTGACGTCGCGGGCGGCCACGCAGAGCCCCTCCTCCGCGAGCGCGGGGAGCAGCCGGACGTCCTCGGCGAGCCGCTCGCCGCGCGCCGCCAGGGAGGAGAAGTAGGGGAAGTCGGCGCGCATCGTCCCCTCCAGGCAGCAGGCGAGCAGCAGCGCCTGGCCCGGAGCGACGTGGCGGGAGCTGAGCGCCCCGCCGCGGAGCTCGCCGAGCCCGAAGGCGGAGATCGCGGGGGGGCCCTCGCGGATGGTGAGGTGTCCCCCGACCACCGGCACCCGGTAGAGGGCGGCGGCGTGGCGCATCCCCTCCAGGGCGAGGCGCGCCACCGGCTCGGGAGCGATCACGGTGTCGAGGATGGCGAGCGGCCGCGCCCCCATGGCGCAGACGTCGTTGACGTTGGCGACCACCGCGGCGATGCCCGCGCCGCGCGGGTCGGCGGCCACGAAGGGGGGCCAGAGCGCCTCGCCGCCGGCGACCACCCGGACGCCGCCGGCCTCGATGACCGCGGCGTCGTCGCCGGGGCCGCCCACCCAGTCGCTGGGCCCGAGCACCTCGCTCACCAGCGCCAGCGAGGCCTTGGCGCGCAGCCCCGGTCCCTCGCGGACGGCGCGCACCACCGCGTCGAGCTCGCTCACCACCCGCCCATCTTGCACGGAACGATATGCGCATCTACTATCGAAGAAATGCCGCGCCCCGACTTCCTCGAGCTGCCCTCGCGCAGCTCGAAGCCCCGGCGGGCTGGGATCACCCACGTGCTCGACCGCGGGATGCCGCTCCCCGAGATGTCCGCGCTCCTCGACGTGTGCGCCGGGCACGTCGACGTCTGGAAGCTCGGCTGGGGCACGGCATACCTCGACCCACGGGTGGCGGACAGGGTGGCCATTCTCCGGGAGCACGAGGTCGAGGCGTGCGTCGGCGGCACCCTGCTCGAGGTGGCGTGGATGCAGGGCGCGGCCGCCCGGCTGCTCGACTGGGCCGCAGAGGCCGGCTTTCCCTGCGTCGAGGTCTCGAACGGCACCCGGCGGCTGCCGCTGCGCGCCAAGCGAGAGCTCATCGAGCGCGCCGCGGCCCGGTTCACGGTGCTCGCCGAGGTGGGGGCCAAGGAGCCCGACGCCCCGGTGCACGCGTATGCCTGGGCCGAGGAGGCATCCGGCGACCTCGAGGCCGGCGCCACCTGGGTGGTGGCCGAGGGCCGCGAGAGCGGCACCGTCGGGCTCTACTCGGCGGACGGCACGGTGCGCACCGAGCTGGTCGACGCGCTGCTGCGGGCCACCCGCCACCGCGTGATCTTCGAGGCGCCCCGCAAGGACCAGCAGGCGTGGTTCATCCGGCGGCTCGGCGCCGACGCCTCCCTGGGCAACGTGGTGCCCGCCGAGGTGCTCGGCCTCGAGGCGCTGCGGCTGGGGCTGCGCGCCGACACCATCGAGCTGAGCTGCGGCGACGGCGAGGTCGCCGCCGCCGCGGGGACATGAGCAACCTCGTCCCCCGGCGCTACCGCGACGTCTCCGTCGCCGAGCTCGACCGTCCCCTCGACCCCGCCTCGCTGCGGCAGCACCTGCTCGGCCGCGACTCCTACCGGCGGACGCGCTACATCATCGCCCGCCACGGCGAGCAGACCGCGGTGGTGCGGGTGGAGCGGGCCGACGACGAGCCGCTGTTCTCGCCGATCACCGCGGTCGAGGTGCTCGCCCTGCCCCACGAGTGCGTGCTGCTCCGCCTGCCGGAGGTCGACACCGCGGTGCCCAGCCAGCTCGCCGCCGCCGCGGCGCTCCACGCCCCGGGGGTGCGCTGCGTGGTGGTGCACGGCCGCTACGAGCACCTGAACCTCATCCTCGACCCCCGGCCGCTGCGCATCACCGTGGTGGAGGTGGTGCCTCCGGAGCCGCCCAAGCTGCTCGACCAGTGCCGCCGGGTGCTGGCCGTGGCCGACGACCTGCCCCCCATCGAGCTGGTCCCCCAGCTCGTCGACCTCCGCGAGCTGGGGGCGGACGGGGCGGACGCGCGCGACCGGCTGCTGCCCTGCCGGGGCTCGGGGATCGTGCTCGAGGGGATGGAGGTGGCCTTCCTCGACCAGCACCCCGCCCGGCGCGACTGGCTGCTGCTCGGCTGCGAGCGCTCCCGCGAGATCCACCGCTGGTTCTACGGGACCGACGCCGACCACCGCGACATCTGTCCCCGGCGGCTGGCGGCTCCGGCGCCGGCGCTGACCAAGTGCTGCCTGCTCGAGGAGCACCTGGAGGTGGCACCGGGACGGGTCACGGTGCCCTGGGGAGCGTCGCTGGAGCTGGTCCGCGACGGCCTGGGCGAGGTCGCCCGGATGGCGGAGCCGGCGTGGGCGCCCGCCTGAGCGACTCGCGTCTCTACGCGCACCTCTGGGGCACCGACGAGCTGCGCGCCGTCTTCGACGAGGAGGCGCGGCTGCAGTCCTGGCTGGACATCCTCGCCGTGCTCGCCGCCGCCCAGGCCGAGCTGGGCATCATCCCCGCCGCCTCGGCGGAGGCGGTCGCCGCCGCCGCCGCGGTCGACCGCCTCGACCTCGACCTCGCCGCCGAGGTGACCCGGCGCACCTCCCACTCGACCCTCGGGCTGATCGCCGCGCTGCAGCGGCTGCTGCCTCCCGAGGCGGCCGAGCACGTGTACTACGGGGCCACCGTCCAGGACCTCACCGACACCTGGACGGCGCTGGCCATCCGCCGCACCGGCCAGGTGGTCTGGCGCGACCTCGGCGCCGTCGAGGAGCTGCTGCTCGACCTCGCCGAGCGCCACCGCGACACCCTGATGCCCGGGCGCACCCACGGCCAGCCGGGGTCGCCGGTCAGCTTCGGCCTCAAGGCGGCCTCCTGGGCCGACGAGGTGAGGCGCCACCGCGAGCGGCTCGCCGAGGGGGCGCCGCGCTGGCTCGCCGGCCAGCTCGGCGGCGCGGTGGGCACCCTCGCCTTCTTCGGCGACCGCGGCCTCGAGCTGCGGGCGCGCTTCTGCGAGCGCCTGGGGCTGCGCGACCCGGTGGTCCCCTGGCTCACCGCCCGTGACCGGATCGCCGAGTTCGGCCACCTGCTGGCCATGGTCACCGCCACCCTGGCGCGGATCGGCACCGAGGTGTACCAGCTGCAGCGCCCGGAGATCGGCGAGCTGCGGGAGCCCGCGTCCGCGGCGGTGGTGGGCAGCATCACCATGCCCCACAAGCGCAATCCGGAGGCCTCCGAGCACCTGGTCACCCTCGCCCGGCTGGTGCGCCAGCAGGCGGCGACGCTGCTCGAGGGGATGGTCGGCGAGCACGAGCGCGACGGCCGCGCCTGGAAGGCGGAGTGGATCGCCCTCCCCGAGACCTGCCTGCTCACCGGCGCCGCCCTGGCGCTGGCCCGCCGGCTGCTCGAGGGCCTGGAGGTCGACGGGGAGCGGATGCGCCGCAACCTCGAGGCCCAGGGCGGGTACGCGGCCTCGGAGGCGGTGCTCGCCGAGCTCGCCCCCCGGCTCGGCAAGCACCGCGCCCAGGGCCTGCTGCAGGAGGCGCTGCGCGCCGGTCAGGAGCGCGGACAGAGCCTCCAGGAGGCGCTGCACGACCACCTCGACCTCGGCGGGGGCATCCGGGTCGCGGCCTCTGCCGGCGGCGCCGGGGCCATGGTCGACGCCGCGGTGCGGCGGGGACGCGCCGCCCTGGCCGCCGAGCCGGACCCATGGCGCTGACCGCCGCCGCCCGGCTGCGCCTGGCGGTGCTGCCCACCCCGCTGGTGCGCCTCGAGCGGCTGGAGCGAGCGCTCGCGTCTCCCCCGCTGTGGTGCAAGCGCGACGACCTCTGCGGCTTCGCGCTCGCCGGCAACAAGACGCGCCCGCTCGAGTTCCTGGTGGGCGACGCCCTGGCCACCGGCTGCGACGTGCTCCTCACCGGCGGCGGCCCCGCCTCCAGCTGGTGCCAGGGGACGGCCGCCGCCGCCGCGGTCGCGGGGCTGGGCTGCACCCTGGTGCTCTACGGCGGCGAGCCGGCGCTCCCCCACCCCAACCTGGTGCTCGCCCGCGGCTTCGGCGCCCGGGTGCGCTTCACCGCCGACCCGCGTCGCGAATCCGTCGAGGCCGGGCTGGAGGCCGCCGCCGCGGAGCTGCGCGCCGCCGGCCACCGGCCCTACGCGATGCCCCGCGGGGGTGCCCGCGACGTGGGCGTCCTCGGCTACGCCGCCGCCGCCGCCGAGGCGCTCGACCAGCTCGACGCCGCCGGCGTCGAGCCCGCGCTGATGCTGGTGGCGACCGGCTCGGGGGTGACCCACGCCGGCCTGCTCGCCGGCCTCGCGGCGGCGGGGAGGCGGCTGCGGGTGGCCGGCGCGGCGGTGAGCCGGCCGGTGGAGGAGACCACGGCGCGGGTGCTGCAGCTCGCGGGCACCGGCGCCGGGCTGCTCGGCGCCCCCCCGCCCCCGGCCGCGGCGGTGGAGGTCCACGACGCCCGCGGGCCCGGGTACGGCCTCGCCTCGCCCGAGGGCGGGCGCGCCGCCAGCCTCGCCGCCGCTCACGAGGGGCTGGTCCTCGACCACGTGTTCACCGCCAAGGCGCTCGGCCTCCTCCCCCGGCTCCTCGCCGCCGGGGCCGGTGGACCGGTGCTCTTCTGGCACACCGGCGGCACCGCGGTGGCGCTCGCCCCCGCCGCCGCCGGGGCCAATCCGTGAGCCGGGGCGGCCAGGGTCCCTCCGACGAGGCCCCCGCCGCCTCCCTTGTCGAGGCCGGCTTCGCCCTCGAGATCGCCGACGCGCCGCTGCTCCACGAGGGCCTCACCCTCGCCGACATCGCCCACGTCCTCGACCT
>JAQBPH010000400.1:0-3005 GCA_028287625.1 Chloroflexota bacterium
CATTCCCGTCACCCGCATGCTCGAGGGTGAGACGCAGAAGCTGGTGCACATCGAGGAGCGTCTCCACGAGCGCGTGGTCGGCCAGGACGACGCCATTCGCGCGGTTGCTGCCGCTGTCCGTCGTGGCCGCGCCGGACTCAGTGATCCCAACCGCCCCACCGGCTCGTTCATCTTCCTCGGCCCCACCGGGGTGGGGAAGACCGAGCTCGCCCGTGCTCTCGCCGAGTTCCTCTTCGACGACGAGCGCGCCATGATCCGGCTCGACATGAGCGAGTACATGGAGAAGCACACGGTGGCGCGGCTGATCGGCGCGCCCCCCGGCTACATCGGCTACGACGAGGGCGGCCAGCTCACCGAGGCGGTGCGCCGGCGTCCCTACGCGGTGCTGCTCCTCGACGAGATCGAGAAGGCACATCCCGACGTCTTCAACGTGCTCCTGCAGCTGCTCGACGACGGTCGCCTCACCGACGGCCAGGGCCGGGTGGTCGACTTCCGCAACACCCTGGTGATCATGACCAGCAACCTCGGGTCGCACCTCATCGCCGCGCTCCCCGCGAACGCCGGTGACGAGGCGGCGGGACAAATGCGCGGCGCCGTGCTCGACGAGGTGCGCGGGCACTTCCGTCCCGAGTTCCTCAACCGCGTGGACGAGCTGATCCTCTTCAGCCGCCTCGACCGCGCGCAGCTGCGCGAGATCGTCGGCATCCAGCTCCGCTCGCTGCGTGACCGCCTGGCGGCCCGGAAGCTGCAGCTGGAGATCTCCGACGCCGCCATGGACCTGCTCGCCCGCGAGGGCTACGACCCGGTGTACGGCGCCCGGCCGCTGAAGCGGCTGATCCAGCGCCGCCTCCAGGACCCGATCGCCATGGCGATCCTCGAGGGCCGCGTCCGCGAGGGCGACACCGTCAGCGTCGATGCCGAGCGCGACGCCCTGGTCATCGGCGGGGGTGGCTCCGCGGCGGCCGGCGGCGGGGTGGTCGACGCCGAGGTGGTCGAGGCCTGATGGCACTGCTGTCGCCCGGAGACCCCGCCCCCGACCTCGAGGCCCGCACCGCCGAGGGGCGCACCGTGCGCCTCTCCGAGCTGCGCGGCCGCCACGTGCTCGTCTACTTCTATCCCCGGGACGGCACCCCGGGCTGCACCGCCGAGGCCTGCTCGCTGAACCGCCACCTCGACGACCTGGGCGACTGCGGCGCGGACGTGATCGGGGTCAGTGTCGACGGCTGGGAGGCGCACCGGCGCTTCGCGGAGAAGCACGACCTGCGCTTCGCACTCGCCTCCGACTCCGACCGGAGCATCTCCCGCGCCTACGGGGTGGGGAGGATGCTCGGCCTGCTGCCGCTGCACCAGCGGGTCTCGTTCCTGGTGGGCCCGGACGGCATCATCGCCCAGGTCTGGCCGTCGGTCAGCCCGAAGCGCCACGCCGAGGACGTGCTGGAGGCGGTCCGTCGGCGTACCGCCGGGGCCGGCGGCGCGGGGTAGCCGCCCCCGCGACGGGTCCGCTACACCACAGCGCCGTCGTCGTCGGCCGGGGGCGCCTCGCCGTCCAGCTCCGCCTCGGCGCGCGCGAGCTCGGCCTCGACCTGCGCCTGCACGCCGGTGGCCCCGAGCAGGACGCTCTCGTCGGGTGGCTCGTCGCCGGTCTCCGTGCCGTCCGCGGGGCGGTCGTCCAGCTGCAGATCGTCGGTGGGGTCGCCGGTCATCGGGGTCCTCCTGCACGCTCCGGTGAGGACGTGAGGATAGGCTACGGCCCCGACAGCACCCGGGCGAGGTCGTAGCGCACCGGCTCGTCGAGCTGGGCGTAGGTGCAGGAGCCGGGGTCCCGGTCGGGGCGCCAGCGCCGGAACTGGGCGACGTGGCGGAAGCGGGTGCCCTCCATGTGGTCGTAGGCGACCTCGCAGACCAGCTCGGGGCGCAGCGGCACCCAGGACAGGTTCTTGTCGGCGTTCCAGCGGCTGGTCGCGCCGGGCAGCCGTCCCGCCTCGTGCGCCTCGGCCTCCGCCCATGCCCGCCAGGGATGGCCGGAGAGGTCGTCGACGGCGTACGGGGCGAGCTCGTCGACCAGCTCGGCGCGGCGCTTCATGGAGAAGGCGGCGGCCACCCCGACGTGCTGCAGGTTCCCCTTCTCGTCGTGGAGGCCGAGCAGGAGCGAGCCGACGACCGGGCCCGACTTGTGCAGGCGGTAGCCGGCCACCACGCAGTCGGCGGTGCGCTCGTGCTTGATCTTGAACATCACCCGCTGGTCCGGCCGGTAGGAGATGTCGAAGGGCTTGGCGACGACCCCGTCGAGCCCAGCCCCCTCGAACTCGCGGAACCAGCCCTCGGCCTCCTCGACCGAGGTGGTGGCGGCGGCCACGTGGACCGGGGGGCCGGCCTGGGCCAGCGCCTCCACCAGCCGCTCGCGGCGCACCCGGAAGGGCTGCTCGAGGAGGGAGTCGTCGCCGAGGGCGAGCAGGTCGAAGGCGATGAACGACGCCGGGGTCTCGCCGGCCAGCAGGTTCACCCGCGAGGCCGCGGGGTGGATGCGGTTGAGCAGCGCCTCGAAGTCGAGCCGGTCGCCGCGCACGATCACGATCTCGCCGTCGAGCACGCAGCGCTCCGGCAGGTTGGCGCGGAGCGCGTCGACCACCTCGGGGAAGTAGCGGGTCATCGGCCGCTCGTTGCGGCTGCCCAGCTCCATCTCGTCGCCGTCGCGGAAGACGATGCAGCGGAAGCCGTCCCACTTCCCCTCGTAGGACATCCCCGGGGGGATGCGCGGCACCGACTTGGCGAGCATCGGCCTGACGGGGGGCATCACCGGGAGTCGCATCCTCGCCATCATGCCAACAGCCCCGCCCCCGGCGAGCGGGGACGGGGCTGTGTCGCGGACGGGAGCAAGCCTAGGCGGCGGTCTCCGCGTCCCTCTCCGCGGGCGCGGGAAGGGTGCGGGGGGCGTCGGGGCCGACCCGCAGCAACGAGGCCAGCCAGCCGGGGATGTACCAGTTCCAGCTGCCGAGCATGCTGAT
>JAQBPH010000411.1:0-4025 GCA_028287625.1 Chloroflexota bacterium
CCGCAGCGCGGCGGCGCCGCACCCCGCCACCCCCCCCACCCCCCGCCCCGAGCTGCTCGTCGCCGTGCTCGAGCGCCGCGGCGGGGCGAGCACCCCGAACCTCGTCGCCATCGTGGGGCTCGACGGCCGGGCCCGGGCGAGGGCGGGCTTCACCGGGCGCGCGGTCCCCGGCGCCGGAGCGCTGACCGCGGTGCTCCAGCCCGAGGCCCGGGTGGTCGGCGGGACGGTCTACTACGCCGACGGGCTGGGGGTGGTGCGCCGGCTGACCTCCCGGGGAGGCGATCCGCCCACGGTGGCCACCTTCCCGATCACCTCGGACCAGCAGGCGGTCGCGGTCGCCGTCAGCCCCGACGGCCGGCGGCTGATGGCCACGGTGCTCACCGTGCAGCCCTGGCACGTGGACGTCGAGGTGGCACCGGCGGGCGGTCCCACGGTCACGGTGCGCAGCATCGACGTGGCCGCCACCGAGCCGGGCACCGCCCCCCGCCTGCCCCAGCTCACCGGCTGGGACGCCACCGGCCCGGTGGCGCTCCCCGATGGCCTCGCCGCCCAGGCCCAGGACGACGCCGGCGGGCTCTGGCAGGGCCATCCCGCCCACCTCGACGGCCACGGCCTCGCCGGGCCGCCGCTGGGAGGCCCCACCTGCGGAGCCTCCTTCGAGGAGGCGGACGGCAGCCTCCTCTGCAACGACGCCGAGGGCTCGACCACCACCCTGCGCCGCCCCGACGGCGTCGTGATCCACCGCTTCGCCCACACCGGCGGCGGCCCCCGCCTCTCTCCGGACGGGGACCGGCTCGCCTACAGCCTCGGCGGCGGCCGCAGCGCGGTGCAGTCGTGGGACGGCACCACCGTGCCCCTCGCCGGCGGCTTCACCCCCTCCGGGTGGCTCGCCGGCGACCTCCTCATCGGCAACACCGGCCGCGAGGAGCTGGCCTACGTGGACCTGAGCGCCCCCGGCCGGGCGGTGGACATGGGGTTCGGCGGCGCCTTCGTGGGGGTGGTCCAGGGATAGCAGGCGTGGCCCCGCCGCCGGCATGGCGGCGGAGGGCCGGCGCGGCCGGGCTCCGCCGCCACCCTGCGGAGGATCTAGAACGCGGGCTGCTTCTGGTAGTACTCGTCGAGCGCGAGGATGCTGATGATCCCGATGTCGTCGCGGTTGCCGGCGTCGAGGTAGTCGGCCCAGTACTCGGCGCCGCCAGGGTCGGAGCCGCGCCCGAGGTACTTCGGGTACCAGCTGTTCACCAGGCGCAGGTGGTACTCGTGCGAGTAGGCGAAGAGATTGCCCATGGCCGAGCGCGGGGTGCCCGTGGCCAGCCGGCCGGTCCAGTAGTCGACCTCGCTCTGCTGCGGGGTGCGGCTGAGCAGGTCGTGGTAGAGCGAGCGGATGAAGGTGGCGTCGTTGCCGGCCCCCTTCCGGGGGGTGGCGTAGTACTCGGGCGAGCCGCCGAACAGGCCGAGGATGGACTCGTTGAAGGCGCCCCGATCGAGCTGGTCGACCCAGTACGCCCGGCCACCGGCCTCGGCCGTGCGGAGCAGCATCAGCTGGTAGTCGGCGTCGACGATGTGGCCGTGGGCCTCCGAGGAGGAGACGAACGCGGCGGCGATGTCGGCGCGGCTCATCCCCGCCAGCAGGCGTCCCACCCAGTAGGCGATCTCCGAGTCGGCGGGCACCCGGGTGCGGCCGAGCACGTCGTGGTAGAGGTCGGCGACGAACGCGTCGTTGCGCGAGAGCACGCTGAGGTGCTGCACCGCCGCCGGTCCGGTCTCGCAGGACCAGGGGAAGTGCGGCGCCGGAGAGCCCGGGCAGACGCTCGACTCGCTCCCCTCGGGCGTGTACCCGCAGGAGCTGCTGGGGGTGCCGGTGGACCAGTCGTCGGCGTCGGAGTCGCCGTCGCACTGGCGGGTGCCGGGAGCCGGGGTGGCGGGCGGGACCGGCACCGCCACCGGCGGGGCCAGGCCGAAGTCGTGGAAGACGATCGGGTCGGTCGCGGTGGCGGCGTAGTACTTCGCGTGGCCGGCCAGGCTCGGCCAGGTCAGCAGCTTCCCGTTCGGGTACATGTTGGAGACCACGCCGCCGACGCTCCCGTCCCACGTGACGGTGACGTCGGCCTGCTGCCAGCGGCAGGCGCTGCCGCCCTCGCACGGGGCGTAGCCGGTGGGGTTGGCGCTGTTCCCGGAGGGGGTCGCGAGCTGCTTCAGACGGTAGTCGCCGGGGGGCACGTTGGTGAAGACCAGGCAGCCCTTGGTGGTGCCGGCGCAGTTTCCCTGCTGCAGCGGGCAGGTCGTCGAGGGGCCGATGCCGCCGGGCGACGATGCGCCCTGGGTGCCCACCGTGGCCGAGAAGCCCTGGCCGTTGCTCAGCGTGTAGACCGCGCCCGAGAGACCGCTCTTGCAGGAGTCCATGGTCTGGACCACCACCTGGAAGGGCGCGTCGGTGATGGACGTGGGGGACACCGCCGCGCTCGCCGGCGCGCGGTCGTTGCCCAGCGCGAGGAGCACCGTGGCGATGCCGATCAGCAGGGTGACGGCGGCCAGGATCGTCCGAGATGGGGTTCGCCTCATACCAGTCCTTCCTCTCATGGTGTGGCCGCGCCAGTCGTGAGGGATTGCGCGCCCCTTGCTCCGTACATCCCCGCGCGGCCGCAGATCTTGCGCTCGGTGGCAATCATGGAGCGCCCATGAAGTCCCGATGAAACCTCGGCAATCACAGTGCACGTGCACACACGACTGCACCCCGTCGCCGGCCCACGATGGGGGAACGCGGGTGCAGTCGGTGATGAGGTCGCGGCGACGGCGCGACTGGGCGGTGGCCTCCACGCCGGGAGGCCTCCACCATCGTCGCCATCCTGGGACCGCCGGATGAACACTCGCTGACACGGGCGTTCAGCAGGAGTTCATCGAGAAGTCCGAGACTGGCGCCATGCGCGTGCTCATCGTCGAGGACGACCGCCGCCTCGCCGCGGCGCTGCGGCGCGGGCTCCAGCGCGAGGGCTTCGTGGTCGACCTCGTCGAGGACGGCGAGGAGGCGATCGGCGCCGCCGCCTTCACCCCCTTCGACGTCATCGTGCTCGACGTCATGCTCCCCGGGGAGGGCGACGGCTTCACCGTCTGCAGCGAGCTCCGCAACCGCCGGATCCGCACCCCGGTGCTGATGCTCACCGCCCTGGACGCGGTCAGCGACCGCGTCCAGGGGCTGAACGCCGGCGCCGACGACTACCTGGTCAAGCCCTTCGCCTTCAGCGAGCTGCTCGCCCGCCTCCGGGCGCTCACCCGCCGCCACCTCGACGACCGCAGCGCCACCCTGCGCGCCGGCGACCTCGAGGTGGACATGGTGGCGCGGCGCGCCGCGGTTCGGGGAACGCCGGTCGCGCTCACAATGAAGGAGCTGGGCATCCTCGAATACCTGATGCACCACCCTGATCAGCTCATCACCACCGAGCAGATCGAGGAGCACGTGTGGAACTACGACTACGTGAGCGGGTCGAACCTGGTGGAGGTGTACATCGGGAGGATCCGCCGCAAGCTGGGCGTGGCGGGGATCCCGAACCCGTTCGCGACCGTCCGCGGTGGGGGCGGGGGCTACCGCTTCGAGCCGCAACGGCTGTCCGCCGCTTCCTCCGCCGCACCCGGGTCCGGCTGACCGCGGCCTACGCGGGGGTCTTCGCGCTGGTCGCCTGCGCCGGGGCGGCCGTCTTCTGGGTGGCCTTCTCGCGCGCCGAGCTGGGCACCATCGACGCCAGCCTCCAGGCCCAGGAGCGGTACATCGCCGCGGCGATCCCCCGGAACCCCTCCGAGACCTTCGCCGACCGCGACCTCCTCCCCAACCAGAACCCGGTGGGCGTCGCCATCAGCGCCGTCCTGCTCGACGAGAGCGGCCGGCTGCTCGACGACTCCGGCCAGGCGCCGCCCGCCGGCCCGCTCGCGCCGATCGTCGGCGAGGTGCGCCGCTCCGGGCAGCTGCTCGACAGCCGCTCCGTCGAGGGCGAGCGGCAGCGGGTGCTGGCCACCCGGATCCCCATCGACCG
>JAQBPH010000435.1:0-14546 GCA_028287625.1 Chloroflexota bacterium
ACGCAGCGCCGCCGGGGCGTCCGCGGGCACCGCGGGCCGGCGGGGGGCGACCGGGGCGACGCGCCGGTAGGCGGCGCCGAGCTCAGGTCGGGGGTCGGCCTCGCCGCGGTTCGGCCAGAGCGACATCGCCCGCTCGGTCATCGCGGTGATCGTCAGCGAGGGGTTGACGCCGAGGTTGGCACTGACCGCCGAGCCGTCGCAGACGTGCAGGCCGGGGTGGCCGTAGACCCGGTGGTAGGCGTCGATCACCCCCGTCCGCGGGCTGTCGCCGATGCAGCAGCCGCCGAGGATGTGCGCGGTCATCGGGATGTTCAGGAGCGACTCGTTGATCGAGCCGCCGGGCAGGCCGCCGATCGCCTCGGCGGCGAGCCGCGCGGCCCGGTGGCCCACCGGGATGTACGTGGGGTTGGGCTCTCCATGCCCCTGGGCGCTGCGCAGGTGGGGACCGATCCTGCCGCCGCGACGCATGATCCGCAGGCTGTTGTCGAGGCTCTGCATCACCAGCAGGATGATGGTCCGCTCCGACCAGCGCCGCACCGACAGTGAGCGCACGAAGGTGCGGGGGTGGGCCGCCGCGGTGAGCAGGAAGCGCAGCGGCCGGGGGAGGCGGCCGCCGCCCGAGACCAGCATGGTGGCGAGCAGCCCCATCGCGTTGCTGCCCCGTCCGTAGCGCACCGGTTCGATGTGGGTCACCTCGTCGGGGTGGATCGAGGAGGTGATCGCCACCCCTCGCGAGTAGTCGGTTGTGACCCTCGGGGTGGAGGCGCCGAGGATCGCCTCGGAGTTGGTGCGCACCACGTGGCCGAGCCGCTGCGAGACGCCGGGCAGTTCACCGCCGTCGCGGGCGTCGAGGAGGAGGCGCAGCGTGCCCAGCACCGCCGCGGCGACCACCACCTGGCCGGCGGCGTACGTCCGCCGGCGGTGCCGGAGCCACGCGCCGGGACGCTCGGTGTCGACCGCGTAGCCGCCGCCGGGCAGGGGCCGGATGCGCATCGCCTGGGTCTCGGGGTGCACCCGGGCGCCGAGGCGCTCGGCGAGGTGGAGGTAGTTGAGGTCGAGGCTGTTCTTGGCGCCGTGGCGGCAGCCGGTCATGCACTCGCCGCACTGGATGCAGCCGGTGCGCGCCGGGCCGGCGCCGCCGAAGTAGGGGTCGGCGACCCGCTCGCCGGGGGTGCCGAAGAACACCCCCACCGGGGTGCGGTGAAAGGTGCTCGCGACCCCGAGCCGCGCGGCGACGGTGCGCATCACCGCGTCGGACGGGGTGTCGACCCGAACCTCGTCGACCCCGAGCATGCGGCGGGCCTGGGCGTACCAGGGCGCCAGCTCGGATCTCCAGTCGGTGATGTGCGCCCACTGGGGGTCGCGGTAGAAGGGGGCGAGCGGCTCGTAGAGGGTGTTGGCGTAGACCAGCGAGCCGCCGCCGACGCCGCACCCGGACAGGATCATGGCGTCGTCGAGCAGGGTGATCCGCTGGATGCCGCGCAGCCCCAGCCGGGGCATCCAGAGGTAGCGCCGCAGCCGCCAGCTGGTCTTCGGAAGGTCGTCGGGACCGAAGCGCCGGCCCGCCTCGAGGACGCCGACCCGGTAGCCCTTCTCGCTCAGCCGCAGCGCGCTGACGCTGCCCCCGAATCCGCTTCCCACGATGAGGACGTCGTAGTCGAAGCTCACCCCGCCACCTCGTGGACCACCATCGTCGCCGGTCAGGCGCCGAGCAGGAGCGACAGCGTGTCCTCGCTGAGCGGCGTGGAGGTGGCGGCCGCGGTGCAGGGCAGCTTGCTCAGCGGCCCCGCGGGCAGCACGCTGCAGGGGATCGGGATGTTGGGGAGCAGCCCGAAGGTCTCGACCCGCACGTAGTGCTGGCGGTTGTCGCCGGGCGAGCACGGCTGGGTGGGGCTCTTCGAGCAGGGGTCGCTGCCCGCGAACGCCGACCGGATGTTCTCGATGGCGCTGATGATCCCGGGGGTGGCGTCCACCGGCTGGCCCGGCTGCAGGCCGCGCAGGTTGGCGCCGAACGCCCCCAGCAGGTCGTTGAACTGGTTGAGCCGGTCGATGACCCCCGGCGCCTGGTCGAGGACGGCGTGGAGGTCGCCGCCCCGCTGACTGAGGGCGGCGTCGAGGGTGGTCAGGGTGCTGTCGGCATGGGTGAGCAGCGACTGCAGGCGGTCGGAGTTGACGGCGAAGGCGGCGAGGGTGCGGTCGGTGCCGGCCACCAGCTGGTCGAGCGGCACCTGGGCGAAGTCGGCGTTGAAGGCCTCGTTCGTGACCAGCATGTCGCTGAGGTTCGAGCCCACGGCGTCGAGGGCCTGCACGGGGTCGACCAGCCGGGCGGTGAGCGTCCGGGCGCTGGCGACCAGGTGGTTGACGTCGTCACCGCGACCGGCGGCGGCCTGGCCGAGCTGGACCAGCGCGGTCTGCAGGCTCGCCCGCTCGGGCGCACCCAGGGCATGGAGGATCTGGTCGAGGTCGACGGGGAGCACGGTCTGCCTCTCGGGGATGACGTCGCCGCCGCCGAGCGGCGGTGCCGAGGCGGTGCCGGGAGCGATCTCCAGGAACTTGGGCCCGAAGAAGCCGTGGGGCCGCAGCATCACCGTGGCGTCGCGGTGGACGTCCGCGAACTGGGAGTCGACGTTCATCACCGCGAGCGCCGCGCCGTTCCTGCTCTCGATGCCGACCACCTCCCCCACCTTCACCCCGGCGATCTCCACCGAGGCGTGGGGCGCCAGTGAGTCGGCGTCGGCCAGCTGGGCCCGCAGCTCGACGTGATGGCTCCATGGCACCGGGATCGGCGAGCCCCCGGGCAGGCCGCTGACGACCACGCCGACGAGCACGAGGACGATGACCGCGACGGTCACGATGCCGGTGGTGACCGGGTTGACCCGGGGCTGGGTGCGGCTCATCAGGGCGCCGCCCAGAGGTCGAAGGTCGCCAGCGAGGCGCCCGAGCCCGGGCTCGGCCACCAGTCGCCGAGCAGGCCGCCGAGCAGGGGCGGCAGCAGCGGCGTCGTGGGCGTGGAGTGCGGGCCGAGGAGGCCGGGGAGCAGCGGCAGCAGCGGCAGTGGAGGGAGCTGAGGAAGCGGCGGCAGCGACGGCGCGGTCCTCTGGGAGGGCGGCGAGGTGGGCAGGGTGCAGCTGCCGGTGGGCAGGATGCCGCTGCAGTCGATGCCCATCAGGTTCTGGCGCAGGAAGTACCCGTCGCGGTCGCTCTGGGAGATGGCGTCGCCGATCTCGTGGACGAGCGTGATCGAGGGCACGACGCCGCTGATCCGGAACGCCTCGGTCTGGGGCAGCAGCGAGGCGAGCAGGCGGTCGAACTGGCCGGCGACCGGGGCGAGCTGCTGCAGGCCGGCGGCGAGCTGGGGCGCGCCGCCGTTGCCGAGCACCTGGTGGGCGGTGCGGTTCAGCGCGTCGGTGTTGCCGATGAAGCCGCGGACCACCTCGGGGTTGGCGGCCAGCGCCCCGGTCACCGAGTTCATGGTGTCGATGACCCCGGCGAGGTCGTCACGGCTGCGGTTCAGCTGGTCGGCGACGGTGCCGAGGCTGGCGAGGATGGCGTTGAGGTCGGCGTCGTGCTGCGCCAGCGTCGCGGTCGGAGCCTGGCCGTGCACGGAGAGGTCCCTGAGGCCGGGGACGAGCTGCTGCAGGGCGCCGTCCTGACCCTGCACCCCGGCGCCCACCGTCCTGATCAGGGTGGTGAGCGCCTGCCGGGTGGCCGGGTCGAAGGTGTCGAGCAGCTGGTCGAAGTCGACCACCGGCCGGGTCGCCGCCAGCGGGATGACGCCGTTGTCGGCGAGCTGATGGCTGCGGTCGGAGCCGGGG
Organism: Chloroflexota bacterium; assembly: GCA_028287625.1. Classification (GTDB taxonomy): domain Bacteria; phylum Chloroflexota; class Dormibacteria; order Aeolococcales; family Aeolococcaceae; genus CF-96. Next base: position 3,816 of record JAQBPH010000435.1, read on the forward strand.
ACGAGCTCGACGTACTTCTGGCCGAGGAGGGTGGCGAGGCGGATGCTCGCGGTGGTGTCGGCGGGCAGCGGCCACTCCGCACCGTCCACGTGGAAGGTGAGGTCGGCGTGGTCACCGCGCGCCGTCACCTGGGTGACCTGGCCGACCAGCCGGCCGGCGATGCGCACGTCGCTGCTCACCGCGATGCCGTCGACGTCGGTGACCTGCGCGGTCACGGTGTGGGTGCTCGCCCAGGGCGCGGCGAAGTTCACGTTGATCCAGCCCATCACCAGCACCACGGCGCCGATCACCACCGCGGCGAGGACGCCGGCGAGCGCCGGGCTGATGCGGGGCCCGCGGACGCTGCCGATCATCCGAACATCCCCGCGAGGTCGAAGCCGCCGCCGTCGCCGCCGTCTGACGTGGAGGCGCCCGCCTGGGTGGTGCCGCCGGGGCCGGGGTCGCTCGAGCCCAGCCGGTAGCTCGGGGTGAACGGGCAGCCCCTCTGCTCGCCCGAGATGGCGGTGTGCTGGCCGCCGCACGGCTGGCCGCTGTGTCCCGGCTGGTTGAGCACCGCGTCGACACGCAGCGTGTCGACGCCGTTGATCGCGTACCCGGTGCCGCTGATGAACTCGTCGAGGAGCATGTCGAGGTGGGGGATGTGGGGGTCGACCGCCTGGATCAGCGGCCCCAGCACCACCGCCGCCTGCTGCAGGCGGTCGAGCGCACCCGGGCCCTTCTGGAGGATCGCGGCCAGGTTGCCCTGCTCGCCCTGGAGGCCGGCGTCGAGGCTGGTGAGCGTGCCCGCGGCGTGGTCGAGGGTGCCCTGGAGCTGGTGCTGCCGCGCCGCCAGCGCCCCCAGCAGCGTGTTGCCGCCGGCGATCAGCCCGCGGAGGTGCTGGTCCTCGGAGGCGAGCTTCGCGGTGATGGTGTCGAACTCGGCGTTGAGCCGGTCGAGCTCCGGGCTGCGCTGCGCGAGCACGTCGGTCAGCGGCACCAGCGCGGCGGTCAGCGGGTCGAGCTGGGCGATGGCGGCGTTGAGGTCGGCGGCGCCGTGGCCCCCGAGCGCGATGACCCCCTCCTGGAGCTGGGTGCGGATGGCGGTGCGCACGTCGCCGTTGAAGACGTCGGCGAGCTGGTCGAGGTTGACCGGGCTGCTGGTCTCGGCGGTGCCGAAGACGTGTCCGTCGCCGATCGAGGGCGCACCCTGCGGCCCCGGGCTGAGGTCGACGAAGACGTTGCTCAGCACCCCCTTCGGACGCACCGCGACACGCGTCCCCCGGTGCAGCGGCCAGTGGCTCGCGTCGATGCTGAGCGCCGCCTCGGCGTAGGGGCCGGTCTGCGGGTCGGTGCCCACGGTGATGGCGTCCACGGTGCCCGCGGTGACCCCGGCGACGCGCACGTCGTTGCCGGTCACCAGCCCGTCGGCGTCGCTGAAGCGCGCCGTGACGTGGTGGACGCCCGAGCCGCCGCCGAGGAAGGCGAGACCGGCGGCGGCCGCCCCGGCGAGGGTGAGCAGGATCACGGGCCGGTTCACTGCGTCTGCCCCACGAAGGCGGCCAGCATCGACAGCGGGTTGGTGGTGGCGCCGCTGTGGGTGGCCGCCCCCTGGCCGGTGAGCTGCGGGCAGATGGTGCCGATGGCGCCCTGCAGGCCGAGCGCGCCGAGCACCGGGCTCAGCGTGGTCTGCAGCGTGTCGCAGTGGAAGGAGAGGTCGATGTTCAGCGCGGCGTGCTGGTCCGCCGGCGGGGTGAAGAGCGAGGCCCACTGCTGGGTCACCCGCAGGCCGGTGGGGGTGGTGATGGTGAGCTGGTCGTTGGGGTAGTTCAGCTGGCCGAGCAGGGTGCCGGTGAAGACCTCGTCGATGCCGCAGCTGGGCCGGCCCGGGCAGCCCGGGTTGGGGTCGACCACCTGCGCGAGGAAGCCGCGCTCGGCGCCGAGCGCGGGGGCGAGCTTCGCCAGCGCCTGGCGCTGGGAGTCGACCGTCGGCGACGCGGCCGCGTTCAGCTCGGCGGCGACGTTCGAGGCCTCTCGCAGGGTGGTGATCAGCGACTGGTCGCGCTGGGCGATCGCCCCCAGGGCGACGTTGCCGTTGGCGAGCAGTCCGGCGAGCTGCTGGTGCTCGTCGCCGAGGGTGCCCATCAGGGTCGCCAGGTTGGTGAGGATGCGCCCCATCTCGGGGTTGTCCCTCTCGTAGACCTGGGCCACCGGGACGAGGTTTGCCACACCCTGCTGGAGCTGGGGGATGATCGCCTGCAGGTCGCCGGAACGGTGCTGGGTGGCGGCGTCGAGCGCCTGCAGCACCAGCCGCTGCTCCTCGCGAGTCCTCGCGTCGAAGGCGTTGAAGATCTGGTCGACCTCCACCGTGGTGGTGGTGCTGCTCTGGGGCAGGATGCCGTTGCTGGCCAGCTCCTCGCCGCGGCGGTCGCCGGGCACCAGGTCGACGTACTTCTCACCGAGAAGCGTCTTCGGCCGCACCTTGGCGGTGCCGTTCGAGTAGACGGGCACGGCGCGCGAGTCGCTGACGGCGATGGTCACCACGGTGGCGCCGGGATATGCGGGGTCGCGGTCGACCCTGGTGACCTTGCCCACCTGCACCCCGGCGACGCGCACGTCCGCGGCGGTGGGCACCCCGTCGGCGTCGGCGAAGACGGCGCGCACCCGGTAGGCGGCACCGAGCGGGTTGGGCTGGCCGATGTTCACCGCCAGGAACTCCATGGCGCCGGCGCAGACGGCGGCGAAGACCAGCACCATGACGGCGTTCACCATCGCCCGGCGGCGGGTCACGGCGTGTCTCCCATCACCGCCGCCCAGATGTCGTTGGGGGCGGCGGAGGAGGGCGCGCTCGAGGCGCGGGTGGCGGTGCTGGTGCCGGTGGAGCTGCAGGTGGTGAAGCAGCTCACCGCGTAGATCGACCAGAGGTGCTGCCTGCCGTCGGGCGAGAGCGGATCGGCGACGTTCGGATCGGTGTCGGCGAACGAGGTGGCGAGGTTGGGGAAGACGTCGTGGACCTGGTCGCGGTACGGGTAGATCCCGCTCAGCACCCGGTTGGTCTGGTCGAGGAAGCCGGCGGTGTTCGTCAGCGCCCCGGGCAGCGAGCGCAGCGCGCTCTGCAGGTTGGGCGCCTGCCCGCTCACCAGCACGTCGAGGTTCTGGAGCAGCAGGTCGGCCTGCTGCACGGTGCCCCCGATCTGCTGCTCCTGGGCGGCGAGCTGGCCCATCACCTGGTTGAAGGTGCCGAACTCGTCGCGCACCTGGTCGCGCTGGCCGGCGAGGGTGGTGTAGAGCCTCTGCAGCTCGAGGACCACGTTCTGCAGCTGCTGGCGGCGGGTGGCGAGCTCGGCGGCGGGTCCGTTCAGCGAGCCCACCAGCCGGTTGGTGCTGCTCGCCTCGGCGTTGAGGTCGGTGCCGCGCCCCGCGAGCGCCTGGCCGGCGCTGCCCAGCAGCAGCTGGAGGCGGTCGCGGGTCTGGGGATCGAGGATGGCGAGCACCTGGTCGATGGCCACCGGGGTCAGGGTGTGCTCGAGCGGGATCAGCCCGCCCGAGGCCATCTCGCCCGCGGCGCCGGTGCCCCGGGAGAGCTCCACGTAGGTCTCGTTGAGCAGGTTCTTCTTGCGCACCTCGGCGCCGCTGTCGCGGTACAGAGGCAGGGCGTGGGCGTCGTCGATGGTCATGCTCACCCGCGCCTGGCCGCCCACCGCCTGCACGTCGTCGACTCGGCCCACCCTGACGCCGTCGACGTACACCTCGTTCTTGGGGAGGATGCCGTCGCCGCTCGAGAACACCGCGGTGAGGCGGTAGGGATGCTGCCACGGCCAGGTGATGCCGATGCTGGCCACGACGGAGAACAGCACCAGGCTGCAGAGGGCGAGGTACAGCGCGGTGATCGGCAGGTTCCAGCGGCTTCTCATGCGCCGATGAACCCCGCGAGGGTGACCAGCTCGCCGGCGCCGCCGCCGTCCATCCACGCCGCCGGTCTGGTCGCCGTCGGGGTGTAGCCGTTGCCGGTGCAGGAGCCCGGGGTGGGGGCGATCAGGCAGATCCGGAAGATCGGCAGCCCAGTGCCCAGCGGGGTGGTGCCGGGGGGCACCGACTCCAGCGCGCCGCCGGTCGAGGTCGGGCCCCGCAGCAGCGACTGCTCGAAGGCCTGCAGGGTGCTGTCGGAGAAGCTCGCGCCGATCTGGGCGAGCAGCCCCGCCTCGTTCTGCAGCCCGTTCACCAGGCTGGGCGCCCGCTGGATGAGGTCGCGGACGCTGGCCACCGCCGGGTCGATGGCGGCGTTCAGGTCGGTGAGCACCGCCTGGCTGTCGACGAACTGGCGGCTGAACGCCTGCCGCTCCGCCTCCACCGCGTTCAGGGTCGTCTGCCCGTTGGTGATCAGCTGCTGCAGCTGGGTGAGCTGGTCGTTCCGGGTGAGCTTGCCCAGCACCCCGTCGAGACCCACCAGGATGCGGTCGAGGTCGGGATCACGCTGGTCGAGCGTCCTCCCGGTGGTGGCCAGGTTGTCGAGGTTGGCGCGGGCCGCGGCGAGCGCCTGGTTGAGGCTGGCGCCGGTGCCGGCGAGCCCGGCGCCGAGGTCGTTGATCAGGCCGCGCGCCGCGGCGCGGGTGTTCGTGTCGAGGCTGTTGAGGAAGGCGTCGAGCTCGACCGGCACCGCGCTGGCGCTCGCCTGCAGCGGGCGCGCGGGGTCGTAGGCGGGGGCGCTCGCGGGCCCGTCCTGGAGGTCGACGTACTTCTCGCCGAGCAGCGACCGCGGCCGGATCCCCGCGGTCACCCCCTGGTGGAGCGGCCAGCTCGCGTCGGCCACCTCGACCAGGATGCGGGCGCGGCCGTCGGGCGTCGGCTCGATGCTGCTCACGCTGCCCACCCTGGCGCCCGCCTCGAGCACGTCGCTCCCCGCCACCAGCCCCGACGCCGACTGGGGGAAGGTGATGGAGACGCGGTGCGCCGGCCGCCCCGCCAGGCCGGGGGCGGCGAGGGCGACGAGCAGCACCGCCGCGATGAGCGCGGCGACGGCGAGACCGGCGGCGAGGGGACGGCGGGACATCGTGCTAGAGCTGCCTCAGTCCATCCCCAGGGGGCCTTCGGAGTCGGCGGTGAAGAACTGCCGGACGAACTCGTCCGGAGACTGCTCGATCTCCTCCCGGGTGCCGAAGTGGCGCATCTTGCCCTTGTAGAGGATGCCGACGTAGTCGGCCATCCGCTGCACCGCGAACACGTTGTGGGTGACCACCACCACGGTCGCCTGGTACTTGGTGGCGATCTCCTTGATGAGGTCGCAGAGCAGCGTGGTGCGCACCGGGTCGAGGCCCGAGTCGGGCTCGTCGACGAGCAGGATCTTCGGCTCCATCACCAGCGCCCGGGCGAAGCCGGCGCGCTTGCGCATGCCGCCGCTGAGCTCGTTGGGCATGCGCTTCTCGGCGCCCGCCAGGCCCACCTCGCTGAGACGTGCGATGACGGTCTCGCGAATCTGCCCCTCCGACAACCTCGTGTGCTGCCGGAGCGGGAATGCGACGTTGTCGTAGAGGTTCATGGAGGAGAAGAGAGCACCGTCCTGGAAGAGCATGCCGATGGAACGTCGCAGCTCCAGGATCTCCTTCTCCTTCAGGTGGGGAACCGATCTCCCGTCCACGACGATGTCGCCGGAGTCGGGCATGAGGAGGCCGACGATGTGGCGCAGGCTCACGCTCTTCCCCGTCCCCGACGGGCCCATCAGCGCGGTGACCCCGCCCCGGGGGATGCGGCAGGTGACGCCGTCGAGGACCGTGAGGGAGCCGAAGGCCTTGCGCAGGTCCGTGAGCTCGATGACCGGGTCCATGTTCCAGGTGGTCACCGACTGGCTGGTGCCCGGCTGGTTCAGCCGGCCGGCCGCGGGCGTCACCCCCCCGTCCACCCCGTCCGCGGGAACCGCCACCCCGCTCGCCTCGGTGCGCCAGCGCGCGGCGCTGTCGGCGTAGCCCTGGGCCGGGTCCTGAGCAGCGGGGTGGAAGGACGTCATCGCCTGCGGTCGCCTCGTCAGATCTGGATCGGAAGGTTGGGGTTGTTGCCCCAGAAGACCTGGGTGAGCACGGCGTTCACCACCACCACCATGACCAGGGCTGTCGCCATCGTCTTGGCCACCGCCCGGCCGATGCCCACCGCCCCACCGGTCACGTTATACCCGTAGTAGACCGCGACGCTGACGATGAGGATCGCGAAGACCACCGCCTTGGTCATCGAGAAGATCAGGTCCTGGGTGTTGAGGAAGCGCCAGAAGTAGTCGAAGTACACCCCGTCCGACACCTGGCGGATCTGGAAGTGCTGCACCAGGTACGACCCCAGGTACGACGCCGCCAGCGACAGCAGGTACATGAAGGGGAGGACGATGAGGCAGGCGAGCATGCGCACGCTCACCAGGTAGACACGGGTGGGCATGCTCATGATCTCGAGGGCATCGATCTCCTCGTTGACCCGCATGGTGCCGAGCTCGGCGACCAGGCCGCAACCGACCTTCGCGCCGATGGCGAAGCCGAAGAAGAGCGGCGTGATCTCGCGGGTGTCGCAGATGGCGTTGAAGACCCCGGTGAGGGTCAGGGCGCCGATCTGCGAGAGCGAGTAGTACGCCTCGACGCTGCACTCGGCTCCGGTGGCGGTGGTCAGCACCAGCGCGACCGGGGTGGAGCCGACGGCGATGAAGGCCGCGTACCACCACACCTCGCGCATGTACCGCAGCGATTGCGGGATCTGGATGACGCTGACGAATGCGAACTGGACGATCTCGCCCAGGGTGCGGCTCCAGCCGCGGACGCGGGACAGCGCGGCGGCGGCCATCAGCGCCTCACCGCAGCACGTTGCTGGAGTGGAAGAGGGCGAGCACCGTCGGGGTGTACAGGTACTCGAAGACCTGGATGCTGATGAAGGAGGCGACCACCGCCTGGTGGACCGCGCGCGCCACCCCCTCCGCGCCCCCCCGGGCGGTGATCCCCTTGTAGCAGCAGATGATCGAGACCAGGACTCCGAAGATCATGCACTTGATCTCCCCGCCGTAGAGGTCCTGCAGCGTGCCCTCGGTGAAGAAGGTGCTGAGGAACGCGCCGGGATTCACTCCGACCAGGTGCACCGCGGCGAGGTAGCCGCTCAGGCAGGTGAAGGCGATCATCGGGATGTTGTAGAGGGCGGTCATGAGCGCCATCGCAGCGAAGCGCGGCACCACGATGAAGGCGATGTTGCTGATCCCCATCACCGAGAGCGCCTCGAGCTCGTCGCGCACCTTGCGGGCGCCGAGATCGGCGGTGATCGCGGTGCCCGCCACCGCCGCCACCATCAGCCCGGTGGCCACCGGGGCGAACTCGCGGACGTTGGCGAGCACCATGAAGCCGCCCACCCGGTAGTCGGCGCTGGCGATCTTGAAGAAGGTGCCCGCCTCCAGCGCGACGATGGCGCCCCAGCCGAAGCCGGTGAGCAGGAGCGGCACGAAGCAGACGGTCATGATGAACCGGCACTGCTCGAGGAACTCGGCGAGGTAGAAGGGCCGGCTGACGATCCCCCGGACGGCCTGGGCGAGGAGGATCGACTGCTCACCGAGCGTGGTGAGGCCCTGACGTGCGCGGCCTACCACGAAACCATCTCTTCCATCGACTTCCAGCCAGCCCCGGAGGGCGGGCAGTGAGCTGCTCTCGTCGGCGCCCGGCCTCGCCGTCCCCCGGGGGGAACCCTGAGTATAGGTGACCCTCCAGGGCGATGCGTCACCGATCGGTGTCGAGGCGGCGGGCGCCGTATGCTGCCGCCCATGCCCACGGCGCCGCTGCTCAGCGTGGTCATCCCCACCCGCAACGAGGCGGCCAACCTCCCCGTCCTGGTGGAGCGGCTGCGCTCCGCGCTCGACGGCATCGCCGCCGAGCTGTGCTTCGTCGACGACAGCGACGACGACACCCCCGCGCAGCTCGAGGCGCTGGCCGGCGCCTCCGGCGGAGCGGTCCGCTGCCTGCTGCGCCAGGGCCCGGAGCGCGACGGCGGCCTGAGCACCGCGGTGGTCGCCGGCCTGCGCATCGCCACCGGCAGCTTCGTCTGCGTGATGGACGCCGACCTCCAGCACCCCCCGGAGGTCATCCCCACGATGCTGGACGCGGCCACCGCCGGCGCCGACCTGGTGGTGGCCAGCCGCTACGTCGAGGGCGTCTCGCGCGGAGGCCTCGACGGCGCCGCCCGCCGCCTGGTCAGCCGCGGGGCGACGGCGGTGGCACGCGGCCTCTTCACCGAGGCGCGGCGCAGCACCGACCCGCTCTCCGGCTTCTTCCTCTGCCGCCGCGCCCTCGCCGACGGCATCGAGTTCCGCCCGGTGGGATTCAAGATCCTGCTCGAGCTGCTCGTGCTGCTGCCCCGGGAAGTGCGGGTGGTGGACGTGCCGCTGCGGTTCATGCCCCGGGAGCGCGGCACCAGCAAGGCCAGCGCCCGCCAGGGCCTCCTCTACCTCCGCCACCTGCGCTCGCTCTTCCTCGACGTCAAGGGCTCGGCGCGGCGCTGGAAGTTCGCGCTGGTGGGGATCAGCGGCCTGCTGGTGTTCCTCCCCCTGCTAGCTCTCCTCAGCGGCCCGGTGGGCCTCCACCCGCTGCTCGCGGTGGTGCCCGCCTACGCGGTGGCGCTGGCGTGGAACACCACCCTGAACCGCCTCTGGACCTACTCCGACCGGCGCCGCCGGGCCGGGGGCGAGGGGCTCGCCTCGTATCTGCGCGGCGCCGGGCTGTCCGGGGCGCTGATGTACGGCACCTACGCGGTGCTGGTCGAGACCGGGCGGCCGGCCGATGGCGCCGGGGCGGTCGCCGCACTGGTGGCGATGGCGGCGAACGCGGCGCTGAACTGGACGGTGGTGCGCCGCCGGCCCACGGCGTGGACCGACGTGGCCGTGAACGGAGGCGTCCAGGCCGCCCTCGCCGAGCTCGCCGCGAGGGTGGGCGCCGACCGCGCCTACCTCCTCCCCGCCGGCCCCCACCCCGCCGGCGGCGCCGTGCCCGGCGCCCTGCTCGCCCGGGTGGCGGCCGGCCAGCGCCCCGCGCTCTGGACCGAGGCCGCCTCCCACCGGCCCCAGCGGCGCACCAACATCGAGATGAGCTCCACCCTGCTGCTCCCGCTGGTGCGCGACGGCGCGGTGCTCGCGGTGGTGGTGTGCGAGCGGCGGGCGACGAGCGGCTTCGACGACCAGGCACTGGAGACCGCGACGGGGGCTGTCGACGGCCTGGTCACCGCCCTCGCGGGCATCGACGGTCCGCTGCCGGTGGCGGCTCCGTCCGGGCGCTGACGCGCCCGATCGGAGGGAACCCCCGGCTCGGGGGCGCCGACGTGCCATCATCGCCGCCGCCTCTCCCACTCCCCACGAGGTGTCCTCCGATGCGCGCACGCCTCCGATCCGCCGCCGCCGCCGCCGTGGTGCTGCTGCCGCTGGTGCTCGGCGGGTGCGGGAACAGCGCGGCGCCGGTGCGCATCGGCGCCGTCTTCCCGATGACCGGCCCGCAGTCGGGCGGCTACGCGCGGGAGGAGCTCACCGGCGTGCAGATCGCCCGCGACCTGGTCAACGCCGACGGCGGCGTCGCCGGGCGGCCGCTGCAGCTCGACCTCCGCGACCTGCCCGGCCGCGACGTCGGTCCGCAGCGGGCCGAGGAGCTGCGCCGCGACGGGGTGCCGGTGGTGCTCGGCGCCTACAGCTCCGACCTGTCCATGCCGGTGAGCTACGCCACCGCCACCGCCGGGATGGTGTACTGGGAGGCGGGCGCCGTCGCCGACCAGCTGACCGGGCGCGGGCTCGACCGCGTCTTCCGGGTCGGCGCCACCGGCTCCAACCTCGGCGACAACTCGGGGCGCTTCGCCGCCACCCAGCTGGCGCCCATGATCGGGCGGCCCGCCGCCTCGCTCCGGGTCTCGCTGGTGGTCGCCGACGACGACTATGCCCACTCGGTGGCCGACGCCGCCACCGCCACGGTGCGGGCGGCGGGGATGCAGGTGGTGAGCACCGGCACCTACTTCCCCGCGGCGCCGCACTTCGACGCGGTCATCGCCGCCATCAGGGTCGCCCGCCCCGACATCCTGATCCTCGCCTCGCACATCCCCGACGGGGTCGCCTTCCGCAAGGCGATGCTCGCCGCGGACGTGCGGGTCGCCGCCTTCATCGGCTCGACCATGGCGCAGTGCCTGCCCGACTTCGGCGAGCTGCTCGGGCCCGCCGCGGTGGGGGTCTTCGCCTCCGACCGCCCCGGTGGCGGCTTCGACCCGGCGACGCTCCGGCCGGAGGGCCGGGCGCTCTACGCACGCCTCGCCGCGGAGTGGAGGACGCGGCTCGGCGGCGCACCGACCGAGGAGGGGCTGAGCGGGTTCACCGCCGCCTGGGCGCTCTTCCACGACGTCCTCCCCCGCGCCGCGGCGAGCGGCGGCCTCGACCCCGCGCACATCGCCGCCGCGGCCCGCGCCTCCGACCTGCCCGAGGGCTCCCTGCCCAACGGGGCGGGGCTGCGCTTCTCGACCGACCCGACCCGGCTCGGCCAGAACCTCCGCGCCGCCGCGGTGATCTGGCAGTGGCAGGCGGTGCGCCACAGCGTGGTGGTCTGGCCGGCGGTCTACGCCACCGGCCGCGCCGAGCTGGTGCCGCCCGCGCAGTGATCGGCGCCCGTTCCGTTCCCGAGGGGCCGGCCCGCAGCGTCCTGCTGCTCGGCGGCTTGGCCGCGGCCATGACCGTGCGCGTCGCCGCGGGTCTGGGCACCACCCGGGCCGGGGCGCTCTTCGCGG
>JAQBPH010000463.1:0-11651 GCA_028287625.1 Chloroflexota bacterium
CCCCCCCGCCGGCGACGTCCCCTGGATGCCGTTCGCCGGCAGCCTGCCCGGCATGTGGCCCGAGGGACACCTCGACGCGCTCCGCGACGAGTGGGACCCGGCGAACCCGATCGTCGACCTCGACCAGCCAGCGGGAGACGACCCTGGTGGTCGACGCCTCGCCTCTCTGAGCGCCCACTGGCCCCGGGAGCTCGACATCCCGGTCCGCGTGCCGGAATGAAGCGCGACGCGGCTGCAGGAAAAGCGGCTCTTCTGCTGTTTCCGTGGGTAGCGTCTAGGGGCTGACGCAGCGAACGCACCCCGAACGCCCGTACGATTTCGGCTGCTTGACGGCTGAACTCGTAGGGAGGCGAACGGCGTGCGTCCGATCAGAGTATGGGCGATGCTGCTGGGCTTCGCGAAGGCGATCGTCGAGGGGGTGGAGGTTGATCACCAGGGATCGGTGATCGTCTCGGTGCGGCCGCGGCGGAGTGAGCGCAATCGCTGTGGAGTCTGTCGGCGGCGGGCGCCGAGGTACGACAACGGGGAGGGACGGCGCCGGTGGCGAGCCCTGGACGTGGGGCTCAGCTGTGCATATTCGAGGCCGACGCTCCGCGGGTGAGGTGCCGTGCTCATGGCGTGGTGGCCGCCGCTGTACCCCGGGCTCGCCACGACGCCCGGTTCACGCGCACCTTCGAGGACCAAGTGGCCTGGCTGGCGGCGAACACCTCGAAGTCGGCCGTGGCACAGCTGATGCTGGTGACATGGCGCACATGCGGACGAGCTCCCTCGGCAGGCGGTCGCCTACGTCGCCGAACTCGAGCGCTCCGAGCAGCTCGGGGAGCATCCGCGGTAGTAGCTCGAGCGCAAGGCCCCGGTGGGGCTGGCGCGGCGCGAACATCGGGCGGTGTCCCGGCCGGAGCCGCGCGCCGCCGGCACCGGAGTCGGACGAGCCGGGCGGGGGGGGCACCCTGTCGCAGCGCGCTCAAGGCATGGCGGACGGCGGGATCTTGCGGCCCATCCTCGAAACGGCCTCCTCGACCTCGGGCCGGCTGGCGGCCTGCGCCCGTCCTGGTGGAGGCGCGGAGCAGAGCGCCATGCCCCCCGCCTGATCAGCCCATCCGCAGGTGAGCCAGCCCGACCAGATCTGCGTGAGGTGGTTCGGGAGCCCGTAGCCGATGGCGATGGGCGATACGAACAGGCTGACCACCTCGTGGTAGCCGGCGATGACCTCGGGGATGGTCTGCCGGCGCACGCCGAGCGCCGGGCCGAAGGTGATCACGAGGCCCGGATGAGCCGGGTCGATGGAGAGAGTGCCCTGGTGCGAGTCGTAGCGGTACGGTGTGAACAGCAGCTCACTCAGGCCGAGCCGGCCGCCCACAGCGTAGTTCGCCCTGATGTCCTGGTTGGACGGGAGGAGCCGCGTCAGGGACGCGGTGTAGTCGACCACGCCGGCGGGGAATGTGAGCAGCTCGTTGATCAGGTTCAGGAGGTGGATGCCCTGTCCGAAGGCGACGTCGTGCTGCAGGTTCCCAGCACCCACCACCGCATTGACGAAGCCGACCTCGTACGGATGGCTGTGAGCGAGCGGGAGAATGCCGGGGAACAGGCTCCACTCCACTTCGCCCTCGTGGCACACCACCAGGACGTAGTCCCCGTCCGCCCGCTGGCCCACGCCCCATTCCCGACTGCGGGGATCGAATTTCGGGGGCGTCTGCACATTCAGGATCCGCAGGGGATCCGCGTCTCCCAGCGCTAGACCCTGCGCGTACAGAAGCGCCAGCTCACGGACCAAGACGGCGACGACGCTCGGCTCATGCGCCGAGATGACGCGTGACGGCGCAAGCGGCCTCTGCTCCATCTAATTTCCCTCCAAGGGCTCGGTCGGTCGGCTCGACGTGCCCCGCACTGCCGGCCGAGGCGGGGTCGCCCGGCCACACCGCCCCGGCCCGTGCCAGCATGCCTCAGCTTAGACGACTGATTCGCTGTTCGCTGGAAGAGCGGTTGGTCGGAATACGCATGCGTTGGGTGGTCGCTGGCGCGACCGGGGTCATCACCCACCTCGGGATGGTCAGCAGCCCCGAACCTGCTGGCGCTTGTCGGAGACCTGGCGGCGATGCTCCCCTCCTGCGCCGCGCCGCAAACGACCTCCCGAAGCTACTCTAACGATCCAGAACGATCCAGGTCTTAACGGCAGCGGCCGGGTCGACCGCCATGACCCGATAACCGCACCAAACGCGGCTTCATTGCCGGTCCTGGGTCCTACCGGATCCCTTCCCCTGGCGTTCGGAATCGGCCTGGGCGTCGGCGGGATGCTGAACCTGCCACGCGGTTCCGCGGTGACTGCTCAGGCCACTCCGAACAACGCGGGACCGGGCGAAGCGCCGCCTTCCAGCACCAATCCGTCACCGACGCCCACGACCGGCTCGCAGCAGCGGCGAGTGTACTGGGACAAGATGGTGAGCTTCACCGACAGGGGGCTGGATCTGGATAATCGCCCTCCCAGTCCTGGAAACAACAACATACTCCTTGATCGGAACGCCGTTAATCTCTTTACGTACGCCAGATCCGTACTGATGAGTCCCTGGACGGAGGGGTCAGACCCGTCAAGCGAGGCCTGCCTGACTCAGACCAGCACTCACCCCAATAACGCCGCTCCTGCCACGCCGGGTTCGAAGGTGTGTGGCATCACGGCGGATGGACGCGTCTTCTTTCTCAGGATCACACAGATCACCAGTCAAGGCGGTGAGGCCGATGCGCAGCTGACTGTCTGGGACAAGGCAGGTCCCTGAGAGCCACCAGTCGCGTCGTGCCGGCACGAAGCGGCAACGAGGCCCTGGCTGCCAACAAGGGCTGAGGAAAGCAGAGGGGGCCGCCCAAGTCGGGCAGCCCCCTCGCGCACGCGTGGCCTCGACTACGCGTCGTAGTACAGGGCGAACTCGTAGGGATGGGGGCGCAGGGCGACGGGGTCGACCTCGCGCTCGCGCTTGTAGGCGATGTAGGTGTAGATGAGGTCCTCGGTGAAGACCCCGCCCTTCTGCAGGAACTCGTTGTCCTGCTCCAGCGCGTCGAGCACCTCGGAGAGCGAGCCGGGGGTGCTCTTCACCATCGCGGCCATCTCGGGATCGAGCTCGTAGAGGTCCTCGTCGATGGGCTTGGGCGGCTCGATCCTGTTCATCACGCCGTCGAGGCCGGCCATGAGCATGGCGGGGAAGGCGAGGTACGGGTTGCAGGTCGGGTCCGGGGTGCGGAACTCGAGCCGGCGCGCCTTGGGGCTGTCGCTGTAGGTGGGGATGCGCACGCAGGCGCTGCGGTTGCGCGCCGAGTACACCAGGTTGATCGGCGCCTCGTAGCCCGGCACCAGCCTGCGGTAGCTGTTGGTGGTGGGATTGGAGAAGGCCAGGATCGCGGGCGCGTGCTTGAGCAGGCCGCCGATGTACCAGCGGGCCATGTCACTGAGCAGCGCGTAGCCGTCCTTGTCGTAGAAGAGCGGCACCCCGTCCTTCCACAGCGACTGGTGGGTGTGCATGCCGCTGCCGTTGTCACCGAAGAGCGGCTTGGGCATGAAGGTCGCCGTGTAACCGTTCCGGTAGCAGACGTTCTTGACGATGTACTTGTAGGTGAGCACCTTGTCGGCCATCGTCGTCAGGGTGTCGAAGCGCATGTCGATCTCGGTCTGGCCCGCGGTGCCGACCTCGTGGTGGTGCACCTCGATGGGGACGCCGGACTCGATCAGCGCCAGGGTGATGCGGCTGCGCAGGTCCTGCAGCTTGTCCACCGGCGGCACCGGGAAGTAGCCCTCCTTGTGCCGGGGCAGGTAGCCGAGGTTCGGCTGCGAGCCGTTCCTCCCGCTGTTCCAGATGCCCTCCTCGGAGTCGATGAAGTAGTACCCCTCGTGGGCGTTCTGGTCGAAGCGGATCGAGTTGAAGATGTAGAACTCGGCCTCGGGTCCCCAGTACGAGGTGTCGGCGATGCCGGTCTCGCGGAGAAAGGCCTCGGCCTTGCGGGCGATGTAGCGCGGATCACGGCTGTAGGGCTCGCGCCTGATCGGGTCCTTGATGTCGCAGATGATCCACATGGTCGGCACTTCGAGGCACGGGTCGACCTTCGCGGTGGAGGGATCCGGGAAGAGCAGCATGTCGCTCTCGTGGATCTTCTGGAAGCCGCGGATGCTGGAGCCGTCGAAGCCGATCCCCTCGGCGAAGAGGTCCTCGGTGAGCTCGCCGACGGGGATGCTGAAGTGCTGCCAGGTGCCGGGCAGGTCGACGAAGCGGAAGTCGATCATCTTGACCCCCAGCTTCTTGGCGTCGCTGATCACCTGCTTCGGCGACACCTTGCTCGCGGCCACGGACTCGTCGATCGCCATGGTTCTCCTCCTCCCTCCACGGGGGCGCTGCTGGTGGTGATGAAGGCGCGTTCGCCTGGTCACGGCTGCGCCCGTCCCGATCGCACTGTATCGCCCGAGCCGAATCCGGCCTATGGACGGGGCGTCCGAAGGGTAGCGCCGCCAGCTTGTGCCTCACGCACAAGGTCGGCGCGTCCAGACCCCCCATGGCATGGTCAGGCTGCCCAAAGGCGCCCTCTGAGGGGCGGGCGGGCGCGGCCCCGACTCAGGCGGGGGTGGCGGGCTTCAGGGCGTCCACCTGCAGGCGGACGGCGTCCTTGTCCTTGAAGTACGCCCGATTGATCTCCGTGAAGGCGCTCCACTGCTCGGGCACGTCCTCCTCGGCGTAGATCGCGTCCACGGGACAGGGGTCGACACAGGCGCCGCAGTCGATGCACTCATCGGGATCGATGTAGAGCATCCGGTCCTCGTCGGCGGCGATGATGCAGTCGACCGGGCAGACCTCGATGCAGGACTTGTCCTTGACGTCGATGCAGGGCTCGGTGATGACGTAGGTCATTGGTTTCGGAGGACTCAGGAGAGCGGGCTCGGCCCTCCCGCGGAACCGAGCCTGCAGGTGGACCGCCGAGGAGCGGGAGGGGAGCCCAGTCTAGCCGAGCGGCCCCCCGGGGGGGCGCGGACCGGGGCGGGGCGGGGCCGGGCCCGGTGCCCGGGCCCCACCCCCGTGGTGTCCGTGGTCCCGTGGGTCAGTGTCCCCAGTGCTCGGGGACGCGGTGCTGGACGATGTCGTCGCCCCGCTCGCCGGTGCGGATGCGGACCGCGTCCTCCACCGGGAGGACGAAGATCTTGCCGTCACCGACCTCGCCGGTCCGGGCGGCGCCGGCGATGGCATCGACCACCCCCTCCACCCGGTCGTCGGGCACGACCACCATGACCATCACCTTGCGCTGCAGCGAGATGTTGGCCTTGGTGCCGCGGTAGTGCTCGGTGTAGCCGCGCTGGTGGCCGCAGCCGAGCACCTCGGTGATGGTGATGCCCGAGGCGCCGAGAGCGTCGAGGGCGTCCTGGACGGGCTGCAGCCGTTCCGGCCGGATGATCGCCTCCACCTTCTTCATGACCGTGCCTCTACCTTCTTCTTCGGGGTGGTATCGGGCCCGGGGGGCTTCGGCGGCACGGGTGCCGTGACGTGGGCCGGGCCGGCGATCGCGTCAGGGTGAATATACGCTCCACCCGGCACCGGCATGAACGTCTCCGGATAGCCCCACATGCCGTGCTCGCTGATGTCCAGGCCGTCGACCTCGTGGCGCTCGTCGACGCGCAGGCCGACGGTCTTCTTGATGATCCAGAAGAGTCCGAAGGAGAGGCAGAAGACGGTGGTGAAGCTGATGCTCACCGCCAGCGCCTGGGCGCCGAGCTGGTTGAACCTGCCGGTGTAGACCAGCCCGCCCGACCCGACGCCGTTGAGCTTGGCGAAGTCGGGGTCGGTGAAGAGGCCGCAGCTCAGCGTGCCCCAGATGCCCGCCAGGCCGTGGGCGCTGAGCGCGCCCACCGGGTCGTCGAGCACCTTGTCGATGGCGATCACGCCGAAGACCACGATCAGGCCGGCGACGAAGCCGATGACGATCGCCCAGCCCGGCTGCACGTAGCCCGAGGGGGCGGTGATCGCGACCAGGGCGGCGATGGCGCCGTTGCCGATCATGCCGGTGTCGAGCGACCGCTGCACCAGGTAGATGGCGAGCATGGCGCCGAGGGCGCCGGACGCGGCGGCGATGTTGGTGACCACCGCGACGTCGGCGAAGTGGAGGCTGGTGGCGTTCAGGGTCGAGCCGGGGTTGAAGCCGAACCAGCCGAACCAGAGGATGATGACGCCCAGCTGGGCCAGCGGCATGTTGTGGCCGGGGATGGCGTTGGGCTTGCCGTCACGGCTGTACTTGCCGATCCGCGGCCCGAGCAGCAGCAGGCCGGCGAGGCCCGCGGTGGCGCCGGTGAGGTGGACGACGGTCGAGCCCGCGAAGTCCTGGGCCCCGAAGTGGGTCATCAGCCAGCCGCCGCCGAACAGCCAGTGGCTGATCATCGGATAGATGAAGCCCGCGAAGGGGACGGCGAAGAGGATGTAGACGATGAACTTCGTCCGCTCCAGCATCGTCCCCCAGACGATCGCCAGGGACACCGCGCAGAAGACGAACTCGAAGAAGAACTTCGCCGACGCCGACACCGTGGAGCCGTCCAGCGACGGGGTGTCGATGTGCGACCCCGGCCGGAACTCGGGCACGAAGCCGGTGTGGCCGATGATTGCGCCGAGGATGCCGCTGGCCCCGCCGAAGGCGATGGCGAAGCCCACCACCCAGTAGACGATCGACGAGATGCTCAGGTTGACGACGATCTTTGCGACCACCGTGCCGACGTTCTTCATGCGGCTGAAGCCGACCTCGAGCATCGCGAAGCCGGCCTGCATGAAGAGCACGAAGCACGCCGCGACGACCACCCAGACTGTGTCCGCCGCAATGGCGGCGGGGGTGTGAAGGTCGTCCGCCGCGTGGACCGCCCTGGGGATCAGCGTCAGGACGGCCGCCGCGGCGGCGGCGGCGGCAAGCAAACGGGGACGACGGTGCACGGTACTTCTCCCACTCCCACACTCTGATCGCGAGGGGTGCACACCGGACGGCTGCGACGCCCTTCGTGCACAAAGGCTATCCGACGACCGCACGCCCACGATCATGCGCGCCCAACAGAATGTGCGCCGCGCCCTTTGGGCGGCGAGCACAGCAAGGCCCCGCTCCTACGGCCTCTGGTTTGGGCATATTACCCAGGACACGTGTCGGTGGAGCGGGGGGAGCGCTCCAGGTCCCAAGTCGGTCCCCACGCCGTCCGGTCCCGCGGCGAGCATCGCTCTCGCGCGGAGCGCAGCCCAGCCCCCGCCCAAGACCGGGCCGACTCCATGAGAGCCGACCCGGCTGTGTGGGGGAGGGGGAATCCAGTTGGGGGGGCGGGACGCCGGGCCCGGGCGCGGTGCTGCGGGGCGGCATCCTGGAAGGTAGGCCCCTTCACCGGCCCGCAGCATCGGCGCGGCTCACAGCCGCACACCCACGAAATGTGTGCGGCGCGTCGCAGTCCGGGCGGCCGCCGAGGTCAGGAGGCGGCCTGCAGGACGTCGCGCACCTTGAGACAGAGGTGCAGGTTGAGCCGGGTCTCGGGGTCGTCCAGGCTCAGCTGGGCGATGTCCTCGATGCGCCGCAACCGGTAGAGGACGGTGTTGCGGTGGAGGTGGAGCAGCTGGGCGATCTCGGTCGGCGAGCCGTGGCAGCGGAAGAAGGCGTCGAGGGTGGCCATCAGCCCCGCCCCGGTGCGCTGGTCGTACTCCACCAGCGCCTGCACCTGGTCCTCGAAGAACTCGCGCAGCTCGGTCTGCCCGTTCATCGCGTAGAGCAGGCGGTAGAGGCCGAGGTCGGCGAAGGCCACCACCCGGGCGCCGCCGAAGAGGCGGGTGCCCATGGTGAGCGCCTGCTCGGCCTCCCGGTAGGAGGCTCGCACCCCGTTGATGCCCGGCTTGGCGCGGCCGAGGCCGACCGAGACCTCGCCTCCCACCGCCCCGGCGCACTCCAGGCGCAGGTCGGCGGCGAGGCGGCGCAGGTCGACCGCCGGCTGGCCGTCGATCAGCGGCACGACCGCGGCCACGGCGCGCTGGCGCAGGGTGGCGAGCGCCGCGGGGGAGCGGCGGCGGATCCACCCCTGGGCGCCGGCCACGAGCTGGTCACCGCGCACCCGCGGCACCTGCTCGGCGCCGCCGTCGGGGCGGGCCACCATCACGACGGTGTCGCCGCTGACGTCGAAGCCGAGACGCTCGGCACGGTGGCGCACCGCCGACTCCGACGAGTACGTGCCGGCCAGCAGCGACTCGAGGAACTCGCCCTCGAGCTCGTCACGGGCCTGGAGGACGGCGCGCTCGCGGTCGAGCTCGATGGCGCAGGCGGAGGCGGCTCGGGCGACGGCGAGCCGGCTGAGCTGGTCGAGCTGGGTTTCGGGGGCGATCAGCGAGACGAAGCCGCCGATGCCGTCCCGGACCGGCACCGGGGCGACCAGCCGCGCCATGCCGCTCTTGTGCAGCGGGAACTCGTGCACCGGCGGGTCGGCGGCGACCACGGCGATGCCCTCCGCCCAGCGCCGGACCCGGGGCCCCTCCTTCTCCAGGCCGGCCCGCAGCGCCTCGCTGTCGGCGCTCGCGGAGACGTGGCGGACGGCGCCGTCGTTCTCCTGCCAGACCGCGGCCTGACCGGTGATCTCGGCGAGCCGGTCGACGATGGCCGAGGTGCCGGCGCCGGCGAGGGCCAGCTCCATCAGCTGGGTGTGCAGCTCCTGCTGGCGTTCGTGGAGCAGGGTGCGCTGGTCGAGGATGAAGCGCACCACCGTCTGCTGGATGTCGTTGAGGTGGGCGCCGTCGGGCAGGTGGAGCAGCGGCATCATCATCCGCTCGGCGACGGCCACCGACTCCATCGAGGCCTCGCCGATCACCGCCACCGCCACCCCGCCCTTGTCCCCGAAGCTCTGGATCACCTGCGCCAGGTCGAGCCGCTCGTCGAGGAGCCGGATGCTGCGCACCGGCACGAAGGCCATCTCCCCGCCCTTGATGGTCTCGAAGGCGGGCGGACGGGTGCGCAGCGCGGTGGCCCACTCGACCCGCCGGTCCAGACCGCCACCGCCTCCCAGCAGCTCGGTGCCGTCCGGCATGGCCCCTCTCCACACATCCTTGACCGTGATCATCGTGTCGCTTCGGCTAGGCCAGGTCGAGGTAGTGGTCCAGCTCCCACGGGGTCACCTGCATCCGGTACTCGCGCCACTCGAGCGCCTTGGCCTCGAGCAGCCGCTCGGCGAGGTGGTCGCCCAGGGCGTCCTGGACCACGTCATCGTGGCGGAAGGCGTCGATGGCGTCCTTGAGGTTGTCGGGCAGCAGGCCGACGTTGCGCCGCTCCAGCTCGACGTCGTCGAAGCCGTAGAGCGACTCCTCGACCGGAGGCGGCAGCGGCAGCCGGCGGCGGATGCCGTCCAGCCCGCAGCGGAGCATCACCGCGTAGGCGAGGTACGGATTGCACGAGGGGTCGGGGCTGCGCAGCTCCACCCGGGTGGTGGGACGCCGGGTGACATGGGGGATGCGGATCAGCGCGGCCCGGTTGGTACGAGCCCACGAGACCACCACCGGTGCCTCGAACCCCCGCACCAACCGCTTGTAGGAGTTCACCAGAGGGGCCAGGACGGCGCACATGCCGGCGGCATGGTGGAGCTGGCCGGCGATGAAGTGCTTGGCGGTCTCGCTGAGGC
The DNA here is from genome assembly GCA_028287625.1 of Chloroflexota bacterium. Lineage (GTDB taxonomy): Bacteria > Chloroflexota > Dormibacteria > Aeolococcales > Aeolococcaceae > CF-96. Next base: position 9,638 of record JAQBPH010000463.1, read on the forward strand.
CGTACTCGTCGCGGGAGTCGGAGAAGGCGTTCTCGTTGTCGGCGATGCGGCGCAGGCTCTGGTGGACGTGCATGCCGCTGCCGTTCAGCCCGACGAAGGGCTTGGGCATGAAGGTGGCCACCAGGTCGGTCTGTTGTGCGATCGCCTTCAGCGTGTAGCGGAAGGTGATCACGTCGTCGGCCGACTTCAGCGCGGATGCATGGCTGAAGTCGATCTCGTGCTGTCCGGCGGCGACCTCGTGGTGGGCGGTGTTCACCTCGATGCCCAGGGTCTGCAGCGCCGCCACCATCGCCTGGCGCACGTCGACGCTGCGGTCGGTGGCGAAGTCGAAGTAGCCGCCGCGGTCGTGGGGCAGCGGCTCCAGCGCCCCGGTGACGTTGTGGCGCAGCAGGAAGAACTCGATCTCGGGCCCGCACCGGTACTCGAAGTCCATCTCCCGGGCCATCTCGATGGCCCGGCGCAGGGCGCCCCGGGGGTCGCCCGGGTAGGGCTCGCCGTCCGGGGTGTGGGCCCAGCAGATCAGCCGCGCCGTCGGCGGGGTCGCCCAGGGCAGGATCCGGAACGTCTCCAGGTCGGGCACCAGGAACATGTCGCTCTCGGCGGTGCGGGCGAAGGACTCCACCGAGGAGCCGTCGAACCAGGTGCCGTGCTCGATGGTGTCGGGCAGCTGCTTGGCGGGGATGGTCACGTTCTTCACCGCGCCCATGACGTCGGTGAACTGCAGGTCGACATAGCGGGCGCCCGCGGCCTCCGCCTGCGCGAGCACGTCGTCGGCCATGTCAGCGGGCGTTGCGCGAGTGGCCACGTCTCTCCAAACCCCCTCAGGGACCTGATGTGTCTCGGGCGGCGCGCCCAAGCCACGTGGTACCTCGGTGATGGTACGCGCGCATCACGCCGAGTGGCTCGTACGTGACGCACAAGGTAAGCGCGGCGATCTTGTGAGACGGCGCCCAAACGGGCGGCATCAGCCCCGGGCGAACTGCCCCGGACGGCGTCCGGCGCCGGGCGGACCGGCGAACGCCTGGGCGATCTCCATCCACTCCCGGGCGAGCGGTCCCTCGACCTGCAGGCCGGTGTCGTCGCGGTGGCGGCGCTGGGTGACCACCAGGCAGAAGTCGAGGGCGGTGCCGGTCACCCGGTCGCCGGCGGCGGCGTCGCCCCAGCTCCAGACCCCGCCCCCGGGGGCCTCGAGCTCGACCCGCACCTCGCCCTGCGGAGGGGTGCGTCCGTTGGTCGCGTAGCTGAACGGGCGGGCGCGCACCCCGATGTGGGCGACGTGGCGGAGCCGCTGCGACGGCTGGCGCGAGGCCCCCACCGCGTCGATCACGTCCTGGCCGTGGCACCAGGTCTCCATCAGGCGGGCGGTGACGAAGGACACCGGGCTCATCGGCGGTCCGTACCAGGGCACCCGGGTGGCGGGGTCGAGCTCCCGTGCGGCCGCCTGGAAGCGGTCGCGCTCCTCGCCCCACCACCCCAGCAGCGCCTCGACCCCGAGCCCGTGGCCGCCGGTGAGGTGCTCGTCGGTCACCCCCCGGGGATCTGCGAGGAAGCGCCGCACCTCGGCGGTGAAGGCCTCGGGGTCGACCATCGCCAGCGTCGCCCGGGCGTCGAAGAAGGCGAGGTGGGTGACCTGGTCGCGCACCGACCACCCCGGCGAGGGCGTGGGGGTGTCGAGCGCCGGGTCGTCGAGCCCCCGGACGATGCGCTCCAGGTCGTCCTGCTCGGCGGCGAGGTCGGCGCAGACGCCGCCGACGCTGATCACGGGAGTCGTCACGGTGGAGACGGTAGCGCGGACGCGCGGCGGTTCTGCCGCCGGTGGGGATGCCCGGCCGATTCTGCCGCCGGTGGGGATGCCCGGCCGACCTGCCACGGGTGGGGATGCTCGGCCGATCTGCCACCGGGGGAGTTGCCCGGCAGTTCTGCCGCCGGTTGAGATTCTCGTGGGGCCGCTCTGCCGCCGGTTCTTACTCGGGGGGGACTGCGTCCCCCCCGTCTGGTCGCAAGACATCGTGCG
>JAQBPH010000179.1:0-2783 GCA_028287625.1 Chloroflexota bacterium
CCGCGACCAGGCCAGCGGCAGCCGCACCACGTCGAAGCCCTCGCGCTGCATCAGCGCGGCGTCGTCCTCGTCGAGGGAGGCGTGGCGAACCGGGTCCTCGAGGAGGGCGTCGCTGTTGAAGCCGCGAAGGAGCACGCTGCGACCGCGATCGTCCAGGATGCGCCCTCCCCCGGCGTGCAGCCAGCCGAGCCCGGACCCGGCGGCGCGGTGGGATGGGGGCAGGGTCACGGTGAGGGCGTCGACGGGCACCGAGGCCCAGCCCAGCCCGGCGAGCGGGAGCAGCAGGAGGGCGATCCAGAGGACCGGCCCGCCACCGCGCTGGCGCCGTCGGGTGCGGCGGAGCGGCTGTCGTCTCGAGAAGGCCACGTACAGGGACGGGATGGTGGCAGACTCGGCGCCCGTGACCGACACCGACCTCGACGCCTACTGCCACGAGCACCAGCCGCGCTTCGTCGACGAGCTGATCGACGCCTGCCGCATCCCCAGCATCTCCGCCGACCCCGCGCACGCCGCCGACGTGGTGCGCAGCGCCGAGTTCCTCGCCCGGGCGGCCCTGGACGCCGGCTTCACCCACGCCGAGCTGCTGTCCACCGCCGGCCATCCCGCGGTCTACGCCGAGCGCATCGTCGACCCGGCGCTGCCCACCGCGCTGATCTACGGGCACCACGACGTGCAGCCGGTCGACCCGCTCGAGGAGTGGGTGTCGCCGCCCTTCGATCCCCAGGTGCGCGAGGGCGCCCTCTACGCCCGCGGGGCGGTCGACGACAAGGGCCAGGTGTGGATGCACCTCAAGGCGGTGGAGGCCCACCTGCGGGTGCGCGGCAGCCTGCCGCTCAACCTCAAGCTGATCGTCGAGGGCGAGGAGGAGATCGGCTCGGTGCACTTCGACGAGCTGGTCGCCCGCGAGCGCGACCGCCTCGCCGCCGACGTGGCGGTGGTCTCCGACACCCCGATCTTCGCCCGCGGCGTGCCCTCCCTCTGCACCGGCCTGCGCGGCCTCGCCACCGTCGAGGTGGAGGTGACCGGTCCCCGCCTCGACCTCCACTCGGGCAACTTCGGCGGCGCCGTCGCCAACCCCGTCGAGGTGCTGGCGCGCATCCTCGCCACCCTCAGGGACCCGGTCACCGGCCGGGTCACCGTGCCCGGCTTCTACGACCGGGTCCGCGAGCCCTCGGCCGCGGAGCGGGCACAGTTCGCCGCCCTGCCCTTCGTCGAGGCCACCTTCCTGGAGGAGGCGGGGGGCGCGCCGGCGACGGTGGGGGAGGAGGGCTGGACGACCCTGGAGCGGCTCTGGGTGCGCCCCACCCTCGAGCTCAACGGCATCTGGGGCGGCTACCAGGGGCCGGGCTCGAAGACCATCGTCCCCGCCCGCGCCGGGGCCAAGATCAGCTGCCGGCTGGTGCCCGACCAGGAGCCCGCCGAGATCGCCGAGCTGGTGGCCGCCGCGGTGCGCGCCGCCGCGCCCCCGCAGGTGCGGGTGCGGGTGACCTGCGAGGCGGGGGGACGCCCGGTGGTCACCCCCAGCGACCATCCCGCGCTCGACGCGGCCCGGGCGGCGATGCGCCACGGGTTCGGCGGCGAGCCCGCACTGATCCGCATCGGCGGCTCGATCCCGCCGGTGGCCACCTTCCAGGAGGTGCTGGGCATCCCCGGGGTGCTCATCGGCGTGGGCCTGCCCGACGACCAGATCCACGCGCCGAACGAGCGCTTCGACCTCGACCAGTACGCCCGCGGGGTCCGGGTGATCGCCCGGCTCTGGGAGGAGCTGCCCCGCAGCCTCCGGCCGGCTGCCGGCAGGGGTCGTTAGGACCGCGCACCGACCCGGTCACCAGGAGATGCCGCCCATGACGCTGATCGAGGAGCTGACCGCGCTGGAGGTGCTGGACTCGCGCGGCAATCCGACCGTCGAGGTGGAGGCGCTGCTGAGCGGCGGCGCGGTGGGACGCGCCCTCGTGCCCAGCGGAGCGAGCACCGGACGCCACGAGGCGGTCGAGCTCCGCGACGGCGACCCCGGGCGGTACGGGGGAAAGGGGGTGCGGCAGGCGGTCGCGAACGTGGTCGACGTCATCGGTCCTGAGCTGCTCGGCACCGACGCCGCCGACCAGGTCGCCCTCGACGGCGCGCTCTGCGCCCTCGACGGCACCCCGAACAAGAGCCGGCTGGGCGCCAACGCCATCCTCGGGGTGAGCCTGGCATGCGCCCGCGCCGCCGCCGAGGCGAGCGGGCTGCCGCTGCACCGCTACCTCGGCGGGGTCAACGCCCACCTGCTCCCGGTGCCGCTGCTCAACGTGCTCAACGGCGGCGTCCACGCCCAGACCAGCGTCGACTTCCAGGAGTTCATGTACGCCCCCCTGGGCCTGCCCACCTTCGCCGAGGCGCTGCAGGCGGGGAGCGAGTGCTTCCATGCGCTCCGGGGGGTGCTCAGGGGGCGCGGCCTGGCCACCGGCCAGGGTGACGAGGGCGGCTTCGCCCCCAGCCTGCGCCACAACGAGGAGGCGGTCGAGGTGCTCCTCGAGGGCATCGAGAAGGCCGGGTACCGCGCCGGCGAGGACGTGGCCATCGCCCTCGACCCCGCCACCAGCGAGCTCTTCGCGGACGGGCGGTACTCGCTCAAGGGGGAGGGGCGCACCCTGGAGCCCGCCGAGATGGTCGACCTCTGGGCGCAGTGGTGCGCCAGCTATCCCATCGTGTCCATCGAGGACGGCATGGCCGAGGACGACTGGGAGGGCTGGCGGCTGCTCACCGAGCGGATCGGCGACCGCGTCCAGCTGGTCGGCGACGAC
>JAQBPH010000474.1:0-5825 GCA_028287625.1 Chloroflexota bacterium
CGGCTGTCGCGAAGATGGTGGAACAGGGTCCACAGCTCCTCGCGCAGCACCGGGTCGAGGCCCACGGTGGGCTCGTCGAGGACCAGCAGCTCGGGGCTCCCCAGCAGCGCCACGGCGAGGCTGGCGCGCGACAGCTGGCCACCGGAGAGGCGGGAGACGAGCTGGTGGCGCTGCCCGGCGAGGCCGACCTCCTCGGTCACCCGGGCGGGGTGGTCGTTCGGGGCGCGCAGCACCGCGGCGAAGTAGCGCAGGTTCTGCTCCACGGTGAGGTCGGAGTAGAGCGCCGGCGCCTGCGTCGAGTAGCCGATGCGGCGGCGCAGCGGCGGGCTGCCCGCGGGGAGCCCCAGCACGGTGACGCTCCCGCCCGCGACCAGCTGGACGCCGACGACGGCCCGGAGCAGCGTGGTCTTGCCGCAGCCGCTGGGCCCGATCAGGCCGGTGACGCTGCCGCGGGGCACGGAGATGCTCAGCCCGGGCAGGACCTCGCGGCCGCCGCGCACCACCCTCAGTCCCTCGACCAAGATCGCCTGGGAGTAATTCATCATACGATGAATTTAGTCCCCGCCCCGCCTCCCCGTCAAGGGCCGTCGCCGGCGTCGAGATGCCGCTGGATCACCGGCGCGATCAGCCGCACGATCTCCTCCTCGCCGGCGGAGGCGAGCGGCTCGACCTCGATCACGTAGCGGACCATCACCAGCCCCACCAGCTGCGAGGCGGCCGCCGCCACCCGGAGCCGGGGCACCCCGAGCGCGCCGGCGAGGGGGCCGAGCAGGGCCGCGGTGACGAACTGCCGGATCGTCGCCGCGGCCTGCTGATTGGTGGCCGCGGAGCGGAGCATCGCGAGCACGGGCGCGCGCGCCGCCGGGTCGCGCCAGATGGTGAGGAAGGCGCGCACGAACCGCTCGCCGATCTCCTCCCGGGGCCCGGTGAGCAGCAGCGGCAGCAGCTCGGCGGGCTGGAAGGGCAGCTCCAGCGCGGCCACGAAGACCTGCTCCTTGGTGCCGAAGAAGTGGTGCACCAGGGCGGCGTCGACCTCCGCCTCCTGGGCGATGGCGCGCACCGTGGTCCCGTCGTAGCCTCGCTCGGCGAAGAGCCGGCGGGCGGCGGCGAGGATGTCGCCCCGGGACTCGGTGGGGCCCGCGCGGCGGCCCGGTCGCCGGGTGATCGGGGTCAGGTCCTCGCCAGCTCGCGCTTGCGCATCTGCATGCGCTGGTCGGCGTTGAGCACACGCTTGCGCAGCCGCAGGTTCGCCGGGGTCACCTCGACGAGCTCGTCCTCCTCCAGGAAGTCGAGCGACTCCTCGAGGGACATCCGCCGCGGCGGCACCAGCTTGATGGTCATGTCCTCGTTGCTGCTGCGGATGTTGGTCTTCTGCTTCTGCTTGGTGACATTGACGGCGAGGTCGCCGGGGCGGCGGTTGAGCCCCACGATCATGCCCTCGTAGACCGGCGTCGTCGGCTCGATGAACGGGGTGCCCCGCTCCTGCAGCGAGAGCAGGCCGTAGGCGACCGCCATGCCGTCCTGGCTGGCGGTGAGGACCCCGTTGCGCGTCGTCCGCGGCAGCTGCCGCCAGCGCTCCCAGCCCAGCACCCGGGTGGCCATCACCCCGGTCCCCCGGGTGAGGGTGAGGATGCTGCTGCGCAGCCCGATCAGCGCGCGCGTGGGCGCGTGGTAGGTGAGGCGCACGCCGCCGCCGGCGTCGGTGCGCATCGACTGCAGCTGCGCGCCGCGCGCGCCCAGCGCCTCGGTGACCGCGCCGACGTGGTCCTGGTGGGTGTCGATGACACACTCCTCGACCGGCTCGAGGCTGTGCCCGCCCTCCTCACGGGTGATCACCTGCGGGCGCGAGACCTCGAACTCGTAGCCCTCGCGCCGCATCGTCTCGATCAGCACCGCCAGGTGGAGCTCGCCGCGACCGCTCACCTCGAAGACGTCGGCGGTGGCGCCGTCGGCGACGCGCAGGGCCACGTTGGTCTGCAGCTCGCGGGCGAGCCGGGCGCGCAGCTGCCGCGAGGTGCTGCTCACGGTCGCCTCGCGGCCGGCGAAGGGCGACTGGTTGACGCTGAACTGCATCCGCAGGGTGGGCTCGCCGACCTCGAGCCGGGGCAGCGCCTCGGGCGCGTCGGCGTCGGCCACGGTGTCGCCGATGGCGGCCTCGGCCAGCCCGGTGACGAGCACGATCTCGCCGGCGGCGGCCTCCTCGACGGGCAGGCGCTCCAGCGCCTCGACGGCGAGCAGGCCGGCGATGCGCAGCCGCGGGCCGGTGCCGTCCGCGGTGCAGATCACCACCGGCTGGCCCACCCGGAGCCGGCCGCGGTGGACCTTGCCGATGGCGAGGCGCCCCTGGTAGGTGTCGTGGTCGAGCGCCGAGACCAGCATCTGGAGCGGCCCGTCGGCGTCGCCCTGGGGCGGGGGCACGTGCTCCAGGATGGCGTCGAAGAGCGGCTCGAGGGTGACCCCGGGGATCCGCAGGTCGGCGGTGGCGGTGCCCTCGCGCCCGTTGGTGTAGAGCACCGGGGCGTCGAGCTGGGCGGCGTCGGTGGCGAGCTCGAGGAGCAGGTCGTGGGTGGCCTCGACGGTCTCGTCCGGCCGCGCGTTGGCGCGATCCAGCTTGTTGACGACGATGATCGGCCGCAGCCCCAGCGCCAGCGCCTGGCGGAGCACCACCCGGGTCTGCGGCATCGGACCCTCGGCGGCGTCGACGAGCAGCAGGCAGCCGTCCGCCATGCCCAGCACCCGCTCCACCTCGCCGCCGAAGTCGGCGTGCCCGGGGGTGTCGATGATGTTCAGCTTCACCCCCTTGTAGCGCACCGAGGTGTTCTTGGCGAGGATGGTGATGCCCTTCTCTCGCTCGAGATCCATCGAGTCCATGACTCGCTCGCTGACGTCCTGATTGGCGCGAAAGACCCCGGATTGCCAAAGCATGGCGTCGACGAGCGTGGTCGTGCCGTGGTCGACGTGGGCGATGATCGCGACGTTGCGGAGATCGTGGCGGGGGAGGAGGGTCACCGCCGCATCGTACAGGGGTTGAGCGAATCGCACGGGGGGCGGCGGGCTCGCCGCCGCCCCCGTGGTCCGTGACACGTCGGTGGCTACTGGCCCTTGGGGCGCTCGGTCAGGGTCGCCTGCAGCTTGATCGTCTCGGTGCCGCGGCGCACCGTGAAGGGCACCGAATCGCCGACGTGGTACTGCTGGATGAGACCGCCGAGGGTCTGCCCGTTGTCGATGGTGGTGCCGTTGACCGCCATCAGCACGTCGCCGGTGTGGAAGCCCGCGCCCGCGGCCGGGGTGCCGTCGACCACCTTGGTGACCAGCACGCCGGGGCCGGTGTAGGGCTGCCCGCTCTCGGTGGCGTCGATCGCGGTGAGGTAGGAGATCCCCAGGAAGGGATGCTTCACCGCCTGGTGCGCGACCAGCGACTGGGCCACGTTCTGGGCCACGTCGCTCGGGATGCTGAAGCCGATGCGGCTGGTGTTGCCGGCGACGGCGACGTTGATGCCGATGATCCGCCCCTGCATGTCGGCGAGCGGGCCGCCGCTGTTGCCGGGGTTGATGGAGGCGTCGGTCTGGAGCACGTCCTGGAGGGTCTCGGCGGAGGTCGAGGTGCCCGACCCGGCCTGGATGGTGCGGTGCAGGGCGCTGATCACCCCCACGGTGACCGAGCCGTCGTTGCCCAGCGGGCTGCCGATGGCGACCACCTGCTGGCCCACCTTGAGGTCGCCCGACTTGCCGAAGACCGCCTGCGGCAGGCTGGTGTCGGGCACCGAGATCACCGCGAGGTCGTCGAAGGCGTCGGTGCCGACGATCGTGGCCTTGAGGTTCTTGCCGCCGGGCATCACCAGGTCGAGCGACTTGGCGCCGTCGACCACGTGGTTGTTGGTGATCAGGTAGCTGTTGGTGCTGTCATGGGCGATCACCACGCCGCTGCCGAGCGCGGCGCTGCCGGTGGTGGTGGTGGTCTGCTTGGCGATGATCGTGCCCACCGCCGGGCCGAGGTTCGCGGCGACCCGCACCGCATCGCCACCACCGCCGCTGGTGGTGGTGGTGGGCTGGTCGTTGACCAGGATGTTGGCGGTGCGCGACCCGCTGTCGGTGCGGGCGAACCCGGCGCCCACCAGGGCGCCGGCGATGACCCCCACGGCGAGCATCAGCGCCCCGACGACGAGCAGCGGGCGCCGTGACGCGCCTCCGGAGTCGGACGCGCCTCCCCCGGGAGGGGGCGGGGCGCCCCAGCCGGCCGGCAGGGCGGGGGTCGACCATCCCGGCGTGGTGCGGCCGGAGAGGGGCGGCCCCGTCGGGGGCGGCGGCAGGGATGGGGGCGCGGAGGAGGGGGACACACCCGCAGCCGGAGGGGTAGCAGCCGGCTGCGGGGGAGTGGGGGGCGGAGGAGGTGCCGAGGACGATCCCCACCTCCAGGCGGCGGCCGAGGATCCGGAGCCGGTGTCCGGCGTGGCGCCGGGGGCGTGCTCGGGCGGGGTCGGCTGGCCGGGCGGGGTCGGCTGGCCGGGCGGGGTCTGGTCGTCCGTCATGGGAGGATGTCCTGGTGGCGCGAATCCGGTCGCGCTGGCCGGGTGAGCGGCCCGGGGGCCGAGGTCCATCACCGCTGCGGAGCCTAGCGGTGCACGATAACCCGCCTGTAAATATGCGTGCGTCACCGCCGTGCGGGACGGCCCGCCCCCGTCGCCGAGGGAGGAGACCCCCTGCCGCGCCTTGCCTGCGCCCTCGGCCCCGACACCGCCGGCGACCTGCTCGCCGGCCTGATCGGCGGCGCCACCGGCCGCCTCGACCTCGCCGTCTACGAGGCCGGCCCCTCCTACGCCGGGCTGATCGCGGCCGCGGCGGAGCGCGGGGCGAGGGTGCGCCTGCTCCTCGACGGCCACGGCGGCGCCAACGCCACCACCGCCCGCCGCCTCGCCGGCTGCGGCGCCGAGGTCCGGGTCTGGCCCCACCGTCCCGGCGCCGAGGGCCACTGGAAGCTGCTCACCGCCGGCACCGGCACGCTCGCCGTGGGCAGCGGCAACCTCATCTCCCGCGACGCCCCTCACCCGGGGGGCCGGCCCGGCACCCGGGAGTGGTGGCTGCTGGTCGAGGACGCCCCCCGGCTGACCGCTCGCGCCCGCGCCGCCCAGGACGCGGCCTGGGCCGTGGCCATGCCCCCGCCCGCCGCGTGGACCGGTCCCGCCGCCGCCGCCGCACCCCCGGTGGGCGTGCCCCATCCCACCCTCCCGACCCTCGAGCTCGCCGTCGCCGAGGCGGCGCTGGAGCTGGCGGTCGGGGGCACCGCCGTCTCCGCCCTCCTCGTCCGCTATCTCGCCGCCGCCCGCGGTCGCGCCCTCTGCACCGTCCCCTACGCCCACCCCCACGTCCGCGCCGTCGCCACGCTGCTCGACGCCCTCGCCGGGGCCGCCGGCCGGGGTGCCGACGCTCGCCTGCTCCTCGGCGCCGTCCCCGAGCCCGCCGACCTCGCCGGGCTCCGCTCCCGCGGGCTCGAGGTGCGGGTGATGGACCCGGCGCGCTCCACCACCGGCCACGCCAAGGGCGCGGTGGTCGACGGCGTGGTCGTGGCCGGCTCGGCGAACTGGAGCGGAGCCGGCCTGGGCGCCAACCTCGAGGCCGCGCTGGCCGTCGACCACCCCGCCGCCGCCGGCTACTACGCGGCCGCGTTCGACCGGGACTGGGCGGCGTCGGGCTGACGACCCTGCCGCCCGCCGGTCAGTTCCGGGGCTGGACGACGCCGGTGACCAGGCCGTCGACCAGGCCCGGCGTTGCTGGCGGGGTGGCGGGGGCTGGCTGGGTGGGCGGTGGCTCGTCGGCCGGTGGCGGGA
>JAQBPH010000181.1:0-6825 GCA_028287625.1 Chloroflexota bacterium
CCCTCCGCGGCAGCACGCCGCCTTCGTCCTGCACGAGCTGCGAGGGCTCAGCTGCCGCCACGTCGCCGAACGGCTCGGATTGACCGAGGCGGCGGCGGAGACGCTGCTGGTGCGGGCGAGGAGACGCTTCCGGCGGGAGTTCCGGCGGCTCGACGACGCCGGCGCCTGACCGCCCGGGGACCGCCCGGCGATCAGGATCGTGCTGCGCAGCCCATGCGACGCTGCTCTCGACCCCATGACACCGGTCAGGCGGCGCTCTCTCCCACCGCGATGGTCTCCTCCACCTGGGCCAGGCGCTCCTCGTCGATCTCCTCCGCGGTCCGCTCGTCGGCGGCCATCACCTGCTCGAGGTCGATGGTCTGGTAGCCGGACACCCCCATGTCGGCGAAGGCGTTGTTGATCCGCGGGCCCCAGAGGCCGATGTCCTTGATCATCGGGACGATGCGGGTGAAGAGGAGCGACGTGAACAGCCGGTTGCTCTCCGAGTTCTCCAGGTAGCGGACGCACTCGCCGACGTCGAGACCGAGGTTCGCCCAGACCTCCTCGGCGTGGAAGCGGTCGCGCATCAGGTAGCAGGCCTCGATGCAGAACTCCTCGCGCTCGTCGCGCTCCCTCTGGGTGAGCTGCGGGTAGTAGTCGCGCAGCGACAGCCGGCCGAAGGCGACGTGGCGGGCCTCGTCCTGCATCACGTAGGCGACCACGGAGCGGCCCAGCGGGTCCTGGGCGACGTCGCGGATGAGGCCGAAGGCGGCCAGCGCGAGGCCCTCGATGAGCACCTGCATGCCCAGGTAGGTCATGTCCCAGCGGCTGTCGCCGATGACGTCGTTGAGCAGCGCCTTGAGGTGGGGGTTGATCGGATAGGCCAGCTGCAGCTTCTCGTGCAGGTACCGGGAGTAGGCCTCGACGTGGCGGGCCTCGTCCATCACCTGGGTCGCGGCATAGAACTTGCTGTCGATGTCGGGCACGGTCTGGACGATCTTGGAGGCGCAGATCAGCGCCCCCTGCTCACCGTGGAGGAACTGGGAGAACTGCCAGGCGGCGCCGTGGTGGCAGACCTCCGCGCGCGCCTCCTCGTCCATCGCGTCCCACATCGGCGAGCCGTAGATCGGCACGAAGTGCACCGGGGCCTGCAGCGGGTTGGCGAGGTCGGGCTGGTGGGACCAGTCGATCCGCTCCTGGGCGTTCCACTGGAGCTTCTTCCCCTTCTCGTAGAGGCTGAGCAGCCGGTCGCGGCCCTCGTCGTACTCCCAGTTGAAGACGGTGACGTTCCCGCCGGGGATCTCCCAGCGGGTCTGGTCGACCGGAAGCGTGTAGACCCGGGTGCTCATCTCGTGATCTCCCTCTCTGACTCAGGCGCTGCTGGCCTGATCGGCGTCGGCGTCGGCGGGGTCGAGGAGGCGCTGCAGCTCCTCCTGCACAGCCCGGCGGTGGAGCAGGGCGAGCAGCTGGTCGACGATGGGGAGGCCGCGGTGCACCATGTCGCGCAGCGTCTGGGGGTCATGGCGGCCGAGCACCGGCGCGACCACCCGGGCGATCTCCTCCTGGATGAGCCGCTCCACCGCGTCCCGGTAGAGGGCGATGTTCTCGATGGAGAACCCGGCCTCGGCGGTGAACCCCGCCTCGCATCCCGCCGCGACCAGCTCGAGGAGGCGGAGGTCGGATGTGGTCGGCGGCCCGTCGGCGCGGATCAGCCGCAGCCGCCGCAGGGTCTCGAGGTCCTCGGGCGGGATGACCGCGGCGCCCGCGGCGGCGGCATCGGCGGGGGCGGTGGGGTCGGTCTCCTCGAGCAGGGTGCCGAGCACGTGGAGGGTGCGCAGCTCCTCGATGGGGCGCTCGCCGAACCGCTCCAGCACCCGGCCGATGGCGCGCAGCGAGAGCCGGAGCTCCTGCTGCACGGCGCGCACCCAGAGGATGCGGCGCACCGTGGTCTCGGGGTAGCGGGCCTGGTTGCCGGCGGTCTTGCGCGACGGCGGCAGCAGCCCCTGCTGCGCGTAGAAGTGGATGGTCGCGGCGGAGACGCCGGTGAGCCGGACCAGGTCGCGCATCCGCAGCGGGTAGCCGTCGTCCATCGCGGGAGCGTCCCATGGCATCTGGCACTTGTCAAGTGGCACTTGACGTTCGTGTGGGGAGGGATGGCCTCACACAACACTTGACAACACTGCTACCACTATTTAAAATGCAGGGCACCGGACGGCACCGACGTCGGACCGGGAGAGAAGGAGGGTTGGAAAGACCATGGTCCCGTTGCTGCTCGTCCTGCTGCTGGTGGCCGTCCTGTTCGGGGTCGGCACCGCCGTGCATGCCCTGTGGTGGGTGGCAGTGATCGCCCTCGCCCTCTGGGTCATCGGCTTCGTCGCCCGTCCGTCCGGTGGCGGTGGCCGCTGGTACTACTGGTAGATCTGCCTCTTCGCGGACTGTCCCGATCCACGACCCCGGCGCCTCCACTCCCCCCGGAGGCGACCGGGGTCGTCCTCTGTCCACCTGACCGGGCGAGCCGGGCCGCCGCCGGCACCGTGCTCGGCGCGGTCCCGGCTACGAGCCGCCCTTGAGCCACTCCACGTCGCCGAAGTAGCCGGGGGCGTGGGGACGCCGCACGTACTCGGCGTACTGCCGCCGGCTCTCGCCGATGGTGGTCGAGTCGCCGTGGCCGGGAAGCACCACGGTCTCGTCGGGCAGGGGATGGAGCCTGGCGACGATCGACTGCACCAGCTGCTCGAGGTCGCCCCTGGCGGAGGTCTTGCCCGGACCGCCATTGAAGAGGGTGTCGCCGCTGATGACCGCCCGCCCGATGCGCAGGCTGATGCTGCCCGGGGTGTGGCCGGGGGTGTGGAGCACCTCCAGCGAGCTGCCGCCGAAGGGCACCGAGTCGCCGTCCTCGAGGCGACCGTCGATGCGCTCCTCGGGGATGTTGATCTCGCGCGCACCCACCAGCACGGGGGCGCCGGTGGCGGCGCGGACCGCGTCGTAGGTCATCCAGTGGTCGGGGTGCCAGTGGGTGGCGACGATGGTGCGCACCCCGCCCTCGGCGGCGAGCGCCTCGAGCAGCACGTCCTCCTCGAGGGGCATGTCGACGAGCAGCGACTCGCCGCGGGCGAGGTCGCGCACCAGGTAGGCGTTGTTGCCGTACGGGCCCATCGGCCCCACCTTGAGGACGCGGACGTCGCCGTCCTCGAAGCTCTCGAAGGTGCTCATCGCCGTGCCCTCGCCGGGCGCGCCGGAAGCGCGCCCTCGGCGCGCAGCCTCGCCTTGTGGGCGCGCTTCTGCGTCTGGTACTCGGCGAGCTCCTCGGCGGTGGTCACGTCGCCCAGGGTGGGGTGCGCGGGGAGCAGCGCGTCGATCCCCGGCGGGCGCACGCCGTACTGCTTCTCGAGCAGACGGAGCACGTTGCGCGCCTTCATCTCGCCGAAGCCGGGCAGCCGCGAGAGCCGCTTCCACAGCTCGGCGCCGCTGTCGACGCCGCGCCAGATGGCCTCGCCGTCACCTCCGTACTCGGCGACCAGGTGGGCGGCGAGCGCCTGGACCCGCTGGGCCATCGCGGTGGGGAAGCGGTGGATCGCCGGCCGCTCGGCGAACACCGCCGCCAGCCGCTCGGCGGGCATGGCGGCGAGCTCGCGGGGGTCGATGGTGCCCACCCGCCGGCGCAGCTCCAGCGGGCCGCTGAATGCCTTCTGCACGGTCACCTGCTGGTCGAGCACGAAGCCGATGAGCAGGGCGTTGGCGTCCTCGGCGAGGAGCCGGTCGGCCTCCTCGTCCCCCGTCCAGGGCAGCGAGCGCGGCCGCGCCGCCGCCCGCGGGCCAGTGGGTCCGGCGGTGGTGGTCATGCCCCAAGGGTACGCGTCCGTCTCTACACTCGGCGCCTGATGAGTTGGGCCGGCTGGCTGTTCGGGCGCTCGAGCGGAAGCGTGACGGTGCGCCTGCCCGCCGACCTGGCCGCGGCGCTCGACAACGACGAGGGCGGCGACGAGGGGCTCGACGCCGCGGTGGAGCGGGTGCTCCGCGCCCACCTCGCCGGCAGCTGCCGGGCGGTGCCCGACGAGGCCGAGAAGATGCCCTTCTGGCTGTCGCGCCGCGACGCCCCGGTCGGCGACATCGAGGGCGGCCTGCGCGACCGCATGGCGCACCGGCGGGCGGCGGAGGGGGAGGGGGAGGCCGACGAGAGCCAGCCCTCCCCGCCGCGCCGGCCCCCGAGCCCGCGGAGCCGGCGCCCACCCCGGGTCTGAGGGTGGTCCCGGGGAGCCCGGCACCCCGTCCGCTGCGGGGATTCGCCCCGGCGATGCTGGCCCTGGCGGCCGTGATCGCCTACGGGACGGCCGGCTACGTGGTGGTGGAGAGGTTCGGCTGGCTCGACGCCCTCTTCATGACGGTCATCACCATCACCACCGTCGGCTACGAGGAGGTGCATCATCTCGACGCCGCGGGCCAGGGGTTCACGATCTCGCTGATCATCTTCGGGGTCGGCGCGTTCCTCTACACGTTCGGTGTCCTGGTGGAGCAGCTGTCGAGCGGCAGATGGCGGGAGTTTCGGAGGTACCGGCGCATGGACAGTCAGCTTCGCGCACTCCACGACCACGTCATCGTCTGCGGCTACGGCAGGACCGGCACCCAGGTGGTCAAGGACCTGGAGGACGGGGGACACCGCTACGTGGTGGTGGAGACGAACCCCGCCGCGCTCGAGGGGGTGCGCCGCGACGGCCGCCTCTGCGTGACCGGCGACGCCGCCTCCGACGAGGTGCTCCACCTCGCCGGCATCGGGCGCGCCCGTGCGCTGGTGAGCGCGGTGGACAGCGACGAGCGCAACGTCTACATCGTGCTCACCGCCCGCTCGCTCAACCCCTCGCTCTTCATCGTGGCGCGCTCGTCCTTCCGGGACTCGATCCCCAAGCTGCAGCGCGCCGGGGCCGACCGGGTGGTGAGCCCCTACACCACGACCGGCCGGCGCATGGCGGCGCTCGCGCTGCAGCCGGCCATCGTCGACGTCATCGACATGGTCACCAGCGAGGGCGGGTCGATGGCCATCGAGGAGCTGGTGGTGCCGCCGTCGACCCCCCACATCACCGCCGGCGCGCTGCGCCGCTCCGGCGCCCTGCTGCTGGCGGTGCGCAGCGTCGGCGGCCGCCTCAGCGTCGGCCCCGAGGACGAGGCGCCGCTGGGCCCCGGCGACCTGCTGGTGGTGATGGGCACCCCCGAGCAGCTGACCAGCCTGGCCAGCACCCTGTCGCCGCGCAG
This sequence comes from Chloroflexota bacterium, assembly GCA_028287625.1. GTDB lineage: Bacteria > Chloroflexota > Dormibacteria > Aeolococcales > Aeolococcaceae > CF-96. Next base: position 5,227 of record JAQBPH010000181.1, read on the forward strand.
CGCCACCGCATAGCCGGACGGCGGCTCAGGCGATGGTGCGCTCCCGGGTGCGGAAGGTGCGCCGGTAGCGCTGCGGCGAGGTGCCGCGCCAGCGGGCGAAGTGCTGGCGGAGGCTCACCGGGCTCCCGAAGCCCGCGAGCCGCGCCACCTCCTCGACGGGCTCGTCGCCGTCCTCGAGGAGGCGCTGGGCGAGCAGCAGCCGCTGCAGCAGCAGCCACCGGTGCGGGGTCTCGCCGGTGACCGCTCGGAAGCGGCGGGCGAAGGTGCGCGTCGACATCAGGGCGCGCGCCGCCAGGTCCTCCACCGGCAGCGGTTCGTCGAGCCGCTCGAGGGCCCAGTCGAGCACCTCGCTCAGCTCGTCGCCGCGGCGGTGCACGCGCACCGGCGTCTCGACGTACTGCGCCTGGCCGCCATCGCGGTGCGGCGGGACGACCATGCGCCGGGCCAGGGCGTTGGCGACCCCGGAGCCGTGCTCGGTGCGCACGATGTGGAGGCAGAGGTCGATGCCCGCGGCGGTGCCCGCGCTGGTGAGCACCGGACCGGCGTCGACGTAGAGCACGTCGGGGTCGACCTCGATCAGCGGGTAGCGCTCGGCGAGGGCGGCCGCGTGGCGCCAGTGGGTGGTGGCGCGGCGGCCGTCGAGGAGGCCGGCGGCGGCGAGGACGAACGCGCCGGTGCAGACGCTCATCACCCGTGCGCCGCGGTCGACGGCGGCGTGGAGCTCCTCGAGGAGGCGCTCCGGCGGCCGCTCGTCGGGGTCGTGCCAGGCGGGGATGCAGATGAGGTCGGCGGACCGCAGCCGGTCGAGGCCGTGGGGGGTGGTGATGGAGAAGCCGGACGTGGTCCTCAGGGGCGGGGGTCCGACGGCGCAGACGGCGAAGTCGTACCCGGGGAAGCCGTCGGCGGTGCGATCCTGGCCGAAGACCTCGCTGACCACTCCCAGCTCGAAGGCGGCGACCTGGTCGGCGACCGCCACGGCGACGTTGCGGAGCATGGCAGGATTCTATCGTTGATGGATGGTTCTGCCACTCTCTCGGCGGTCGGTGCCGGGTTCGGTGCCGGGTGGAGGATGGGGCATGGTGCCGAGTGACCTCGCCGCCGAGATGGTCCGGTTGGAGCAGGCTCGGCGCATTCGCGACGTCGAACGCCTGCGTCTCCGTCGCGCCGGCCGGGGGTGGAGGTGACCTCGCTGCCCCGAGTCTCGGCGTCGGTGTGAGTGCGACGCAGATGGTGCGCTAGCCGGGGGCGTCGCGCGGGGGTGCGGGCACCCGGTACACCTCGGGGGCTGTGCGTGGGTCTGGCCAGGGAAGGGTGGATTGGGGCGCGCGGTGATTCCGTGCGGGGGGGGCGGCGTGGCTGGGGCGGGTTGCGGGTGTGAGTGCGGTGCGGAGTGGGGGTGAGATTGCGTGAAGGGTTGTACGGACGGTGATTCTGTGCGGGGGGGCGGCGTGGCCGGGGCGGGTTGCGGGTGTGAGTGCGGTGCGGAGTGGGGGTGACGTTGCGTGAAGGATTGTACGGACGGTGATTCTGTGCGGGGGGAGGCGTGGCTGGGGCGGATTGCCGTGCGGAGAGCGGAGGCGATAGACTGAACTCAAGTAC
>JAQBPH010000516.1:0-3377 GCA_028287625.1 Chloroflexota bacterium
CGACGCCCGGCGGCTGCGGCTGCGCCGCGGGCTGCGCCAGGAGATGGCCGCCAAGCGCTCGGCCCTCGACCGCGCCCTCGAGCGGCTGGAGCGGGTCTCGCCGTCGGAGCGCCTGCCCCAGCTCCGCCAGGCGCTCGACGGCCGCGGCATGCGGCTGCGCGCCGCCCTGCTCCGCGAGCTGGCGGCGAAGCGGCGCAGGCTCGACGCGGTGACCTCCCGGCTCGAGCTGATCGCCCCGCGGCGGCGCATCCCCGCCGAGCGTGAGGCGCTGCGACGGCGCCGGGAGAGCCTGGAGGCGGCGCTGCGGACCGACCTGGCCTCGCGCCGCTCCGCGGTGGGGGTGGGCAGGGCGCGGCTGGAGGCGCTCTCACCACGCCGGGTGCTGGAGCGCGGCTACTCGCTCACCCTCGACGCGCGCACCGGCGCGGTGGTCGACGACGCCTCGCGGCTGGGTCCCGGCGCGGAGATCGACACCCTGCTGCGCCGGGGCCGGCTCCGCAGCCGGGTCGAGCGGGTGGGGGACGGCCAGGCGTCGACAGCGGAGCACGAACAGATGTACGATGGCGCCGCCTCCGGCGACCCGGCCGGCGGCCCGACACCGGATGGACGTGATTGACATGAGCGACGACATCGCCGCCATGCGGTACGAGCAGGCGCTCGCCGAGCTCGACGCCCTGATCGGGCGGCTCGAGGGCGGAACCGTCGACCTCGACGAGGCGATCGCCTGCTACGAGCGCGGCTCCCGGCTGGCGCAGCGCTGCGCCGAGCTCCTCGACCTCACCGAGCAGCGGGTGATGCAGCTGGTGGTGGGCTCCGGACCCGCCGCCCAGGAGCGCCCCTTCGTGGGCGAGCAGGTGCAACCCGCGTCCGCGCCCCCGCCGGGACCGGCCCCCCCGCAGCGGGCGCGCTCGGCCTCCGGTCCCCGCCCCGGCGCGCTGCTCCCCGGACTGGTTCCGCCGTCCCCGCCGGCCCGCGGCGAGCCTGAGTTCGACCTCGACGACATCCCCTTCTGACTCCGGGCGGAGACTCCGTGATCCTGCAGATGAATGCCTCCCAGCGCCTCGACGTCGCCCTGGTGGAGCGTGGCCTGGCCCCGTCGCGCGAGCGCGCCCAGGCGCTGATCGCGGCGGGGCTGGTGCTGATCGGCACCGAGCGCGCCCGCAGCGCCGCCCAGCGGGTCGTCGGGGGCGCCGAGGTGGCGGTGACCGGGCGCGACCACCCGTGGGTGGGCCGCGGCGGGGTCAAGCTGGTGGCGGCGCTCGACGGCTTCGAGGTGGCGGTGGAGGGCCGCACCGCCCTGGACGCCGGCGCGTCCACCGGCGGCTTCACCGACGTGCTCCTCGATCGCGGGGCGGCGCTCGTCTACGCCGTCGACGTGGGCCGCGGGCAGCTCGACCCCCGCCTCGCCGGCGACCCCCGGGTGGTGGTGATGGACCGCACCAACCTCCGCCTGCTCGGGGCGGTGCCCGGGGCCGCCCCCTCGCTGGTCACCCTCGACCTCGCCTTCATCTCGCTGCGGCTGGTGCTCGAGCGGGTCGCCGCCCTCGCCGTCCCCGGCGCGGAGGTGGTGGCGCTCTTCAAGCCGCAGTTCGAGCTGGGCCGCGATGCGGTCGCCCGCGGCGGGGTGGTGCGCGACCCCGCCGCCGGCGAGGCGGGCGCGCGCGAGCTGCTGGAGTGGGCCCGGCTGCGACTCGGAGCCGCCGGCCGGGGCCCGGTTGCGTCGCCGATCACCGGTGCCAAGGGCAACCAGGAGTGGCTGCTCCACCTGCGCCTCCCCGGTCGCGGCGGCGAGGCCGGCGGGTGACCCGCGAGCGCCGGAGCATCGGCTTCCTCCTGCACCCCCGCGAGCGCCACCGCCCCGAGGTGCTCGAGCCGGCGGTGGCCCGCGCCACCGCCGCCGGCTACGAGGTCTGGATCGACATGGGCGACGCCGAGAGCGAGGTCGCCGAGCACGCCGACAGCACCGCCCTGCTGGTCACCGTCGGCGGTGACGGCACCTTCCTGCTGGGGGCGCGGCTGGCGGCGCCGCGGGGCATCCCCGTGCTCGGGGTCAACCGCGGCCAGCTGGGCTTCCTCACCGACATCGACCTCGCCGACCTGCCCGATGCCATCGACTGCTTCGTCCAGGGACGGCACGGGGTGGAGCGCCGATCGCTGCTCGAGCTGGAGCTCCTCGGCGACGTCTCCGGGCGCCCCTCCGACCTCGCCCTCAACGAGGTGGTGGTGAAGTCGACGGGCATGAACCTCGCCCGCCTCCGGGTCGAGGTCGACGGCGAGCTCTTCGGCGAGTTCGACGCCGACGGGGTGATCATCGCCACCGCCACCGGCTCGACCGCGTACGCGCTCAGCTCCGGTGGCCCGCTCGTCGACCCGCGGGTGCGCGCCGTGGTGGTGGTGCCGCTGGCGCCGCACGCGGTGATCACCCGGGCGGTGGTGCTCCCCGAGGCGGTCACGGTGCAGGTCACCGTGCAGCGGGGACGGACCTTCGCCGCCGCCGACGGTCACCTCGAGGTGCCGCTGCGCGAGGGCGGGGGGGTGGTGGTGCGGCCCGGGCCCGAGCTGCACGTGGTCCTGGTCGCCGGCTCGCCCACCTTCCTGCGCCGGCTGCGCGAGAAGCTGCGCTTCGGGATGCCGCTCAAGCACACCCTCGACGAGCCCGACGGCCGCCGGGTCCGCCGCACCTCCAAGGAGACCTGACCATGGCCCTGGTGGAGCTCCGCATCGCCGATCTCGCCGTGCTCCGCTCGGTGAGCCTGGTCCCCGGAGAGGGGCTGACCGCCCTCACCGGCGAGACCGGCTCGGGGAAGTCGCTCTGCGTCACCGGCCTGCGCCTCGCCCTCGGCGGCCGGGTCGACGGCGAGGTGGTCGCCCGCGGCCGCGACCGCGCCAGCGTGGCCGCCGTCTTCGACACCGTGCCGGTGGCGGTCCGCGAGCTCTGCTCCGCCCAGGGCATCGCCGTCGACGAGCTGCTCACCCTCTCCCGCGAGGTCCCGGCCAGCGGCCGGGGCAGCTGTCGGGTCAACGGCTCCCTGGTCTCCATCGCCACCCTGCGGGAGATCGGCGAGCAGCTCGTCGAGATCACCGCCCAGGGCGAGAGCCACCGCCTCCTCCGCGCCGCCTGGCAGCGCCGGCTGCTCGACGCCATGGGCGGCGAGACGGTGGCCGCCGCCCGCCGCGCCACCGCCGCCGCCGTCGTCGAGTGGCACGCCGCCGAGGAGGCCGAGCGCCTCGCCGGGGCGCTGGCGGCGCGCGAGCGCGACCAGCTGGAGCGGGCCCGCGAGCTGGTCGACGACCTCGGGCCGCTGCACCTGACCCCGGGCGAGGACACCGCCCTCGCCGCCGAGTGTGCCCGGCTGCGCGGGGCCGCCCGGCTGCGC
>JAQBPH010000646.1:0-12959 GCA_028287625.1 Chloroflexota bacterium
GAGGCGCCTCGCCGCGCCGCCCTCTCCGCGGATCATGGGGGTTCCCAGGAGGAACGCTTCGCGTTCCTCAGTGGTAGCTCGGCCGGTGGGGGAGCAAATTGCGAGCGCGAAGCGCGCGCCGCCGGCGAGTGCCGGCGAGGGGGGGCGGGAGCCGGCATCGGGCGCGCCAGCGCACGATGTCTTGCGACCGAGCGGGGGGGACGCAGTCCCCCCCGAGTCAAAACCGGCGGCAGAGCGGCTGTCCGCGAATCTCAACCGGCGGCAGAACAGCCGGGCATCTCCACCCGTGGCAGATCGGCCGAGCATCCCCACCGGAGGCAGAACAGCCGGGCATCTCCACGCGTGGCAGATCCGCCGAGCATCCCCACCGGCGGCAGAACAGCCGGGCATCTCCACCGGCGGCAGATCGGCCGAGCCTCCCTGCCGGCGGCGGAACAGCCGAGCATCTCCACCCGTGGCAGATCGGCCGAGCATCCCCACCGGCGGCAGGTCCGCCGGCCATCCCCACCGGCGGCAGATCCGCCGAGCATCCCCACCGGCGGCAGAACTGCCGGGCATCTCCACCCGCCGGCAGATCCGCCGAGCGCACTCACCGCTTCCGAAAAACCGGTTCGAGCAGGCGGCGCACCGCGAAGCGGGGGAGGAGGCGCACGCCGGTGGCGCCGGCGAGGTTGACGGCGCCCGGCACGCAGATGACGTCGCCGTGGTCGAACGACCTCAGCGCGCTGCCCACCACCTTGTCGGCGGCCATGAACAGCGGCCCGATGCGCTCGAACTCGCCGGTCACCCCGGCGACGTTGCCGAACTCGGTGCGGGTGGGGCCGGGGCAGAGCGCCATCACCCGCACCCCGCTGCCCGCCAGCTCGGCGGCGACCGCCTCCGTGAGGTGGAGGACGAAGGCCTTGGTGGCCGCGTAGGTGGCGAAGTGGGGGAGGGGCTGGAAGGCGGCGGTGCTGGCCACGTTGATCACCCCGCCGTCGCGCGCATCCAGGCAGCCGGGGAGGGCGGCGCGCATCAGCTGGTGCACCGCCAGCGCGTTGACGGTGATCTCCGCCGCCTCACGGGCCGGGTCCTGCGCGACGAAGCGGCCGCGGGTGCCGAAACCGGCGCTGTTCACCAGCAGCCAGGGGCCGCCGGCGCCGAGCCGGGCGGCCACCAGGCCGCGGCCCTCGGCGGTCTCCAGGTCGGCGCCCAGCACCCCCACCGGGGCGCCGGAGACGGCGCGCAGCTCGGTGGCGAGGCGTTCCAGCCGGTCGACGCGGCGGGCCACCAGGACGAGCTCGTGACCGCGCCCTGCGAGGTGCCGCGCGAAGCTCTCGCCGAGGCCGCTCGAGGCGCCCGTGACCAGGGCGGGGACGGTGGCGGGAACGGGCTGCATGGCGGTCCTCGGATGGTGCGTCTGCGCGGTTCGTGGGGCCCTCGCCGGCCCGGCGGCGGCGGCGGGACCCTTTGGTAGGATGCAACACGCATGCTGTCCGATTACGCACCGATCCTCGTCTTCCTGGCGATCTGCGCCGCCTTCGGCGGAGGCGTCCAGCTGCTCAACGCCGTCGTCGGTCCGCGCAAGCCGTCGCCGGAGAAGGAGCTGCCCTACGAGTGCGGGATCATGCCCGTCGAGGGCGCGCGCCGCCGCTTCTCGGTCAGCTTCTACGTCACCGCCATGCTCTTCATCATCTTCGACGTGGAGTCGGTGTTCCTGTTCCCCTGGGCCACGGTGGTGCGCGACCTGAAGATCTTCGGACTGGTGGAGATCGGCATCTTCATCCTCACCCTGCTGGTGGCGCTGGCCTACGTCTGGCGCAAAGGGGCGTTGCAATGGGACTGACCGAGCCGCGACCCTCGCTGCTGCTGCCGGGAATGCACCTGGCACAGTCCGACTCGCCGGCGATCCCCCTTCCCCGCACCGGCGAGCGCGAGCGCACCGCGGCGCAGACCGGGGTCATCACCACCACCGTCGGCAAGGTGATCGCCTGGGGACGCTACAGCTCGCTGTGGCCGGCGCTCTTCGGACTCGCCTGCTGTGCCATCGAGATGATGGCAGTGGGCAACAGCCGCTACGACATGTCGCGCTTCGGCGCCGAGGTCTTCCGCGCCTCGCCGCGGCAGGCCGACCTGATGATCGTCGCCGGCCGCGTCTCCCAGAAGATGGCCCCGGTCCTCCGGCAGATCTACGACCAGATGCCCGAGCCCAAGTGGGTGATCAGCATGGGCGCCTGCGCGTCCTGCGGCGGCATGTTCAACAACTACGCGATCGTGCAGGGCGTCGACAAGGTCGTGCCGGTGGACATCTACCTGCCCGGCTGCCCGCCCCGACCCGAGGGGCTGCTCGACGCCGTGGTGAAGCTCCAGAAGAAGATCGCCGCCGAGCCGGCGTCGCTGCGCGGGTAGACCACCCTGACCACCAGCCCCGACTCCGCCTCGGCGGCCCGTTCGCCTGCCGGTGCCCGTGCGGCGAGTCTGCTCGCCGCCCGCCTCCCCGAGGCGGTCGTCCGACGCGAGGAGGTGTGCGGGGAGGAGACGGTGGTGATCCGCCGCGACCGCCTGGTCGACGCCTGCGCGCTGCTCCGCGACGACCCCGAGGGCATGTACACGATGCCGGTGTTCGTGACCGCCGTCGACTGGCCCGACCGCGAGCCCGGCGCACCCCGCTACGACGTCGTCTACCAGCTGCGCTCGCTGCAGCACAACGACGTCTGCCGGCTGGTGGTGCAGGTGCCCGAGGACGACCCCACCGTACCCACGCTCGAGGGCGAGTTCTGCGGCATGGACTGGCACGAGCGCGAGTGCTACGACCTGCTCGGCATCGTCTTCGAGGGTCACCACGACCTGCGGCGCATCCTCATGCCCGACGACTGGGAGGGGCATCCGCTGCGCAAGGACTACGTCTCCTTCGGCGAGCCCGTCGCCTTCACCCACAACATCGAGTGGGCCCTGCCCGCGGCGGAACGGCCGCCGGGCATGCCTGGGACCTCGCGCTAGATGGCAGCGATCCTCCCTCCGCAGCAGGGCCCCGGGCTCCCCGGCGGCGACGACACCTTCGCCGAGGGGCGTCGCCGGCTGGGGGTGCCTTCCGACCTCGACAACGTCGAGCTGACCGAGATCGGCGACGACACCATGGAGTTGAACATGGGCCCGCAGCATCCCTCGACGCACGGGGTGCTGCGCCTGGTCCTCGACCTCGACGGCGAGGTGGTCAGGGCCTGCCGCCCCGACATCGGCTTCCTCCACACCGGCTTCGAGAAGGACTTCGAGCGCCACACGTACCAGCAGTGCATCCCCTACAGCGACCGCATGGACTACCTGGCGCCGCTGATCAACAACCTCGGCTTCTCGCTCGCCGCCGAGAAGCTGCTGGGGGTCGAGGTGCCGCCGCGGGGCCAGTACCTGCGGGTGATCATGTGCGAGCTCGCGCGCCTCGGCAGCCACCTGATCTGGTTCGGCACCCACGCCCTCGACATGGGCGCGACCACGCCATTCCTCTACGCCTGGCGCGAGCGCGAGACCATCATGGACATCAACGAGCTGGTGAGCGGGGTGCGCATGCACACCTCCTTCATCCGCATCGGCGGCCTCATGGCCGACGTGCCCGACGAGTTCGAGGCCATGGTGCGCAGGGTGGTGCACACCTTTCCCGCGGCGATCGACGAGTACGAGCTGCTGATCACCAAGAACCCGATCTGGCGGGAGCGCACCCAGGGGCTGGGCACGATCAGCGCCGAGGACGCGCTCGCCTACGGCATGTCCGGCCCCTGCCTGCGCGGCAGCGGCGTCGCCTACGACCTGCGCAAGGCGCAGCCCTACAGCTCCTACGACCACTTCGACTTCGACGTGCCGATCGGCGTCAACGGCGACGTCTACGACCGGTACCTGGTGCGGATGCGGGAGATGCGCGAGTCGCTGAGGATCATCGAGCAGGCGCTCGACACCCTCCCCTCCGGGCCGGTGAACACCCTCGACCGCAAGGTGGCCCCGCCGCCGCGCAACGAGATCAACACCAGCATGGAGTCGCTGATCCATCACTTCAAGCTGGTCACCGAGGGCTTCTCCGTGCCCCGGGGAGTGGTCTACCAGGCGGTGGAGTCTCCGCGCGGCGAGCTCGGGTTCTACATGGTCAGCGACGGCAGTAACCGTCCCTATCGCGTCAAGGTGCGCGCTCCATCGTTCAGCAACCTGCACGCCCTGCCCTACATGGTCAAGGGCGAGCTCATCGCCGACGTGGTGGCGGTGATCGGCTCCATCGACATCGTCCTGGGAGACGTCGACCGGTGATGCTCGCGGCCCAGACCAGGGCGGAGATCGAGTACGCGCGTGGCCGCTATCCGCAGCCGCGCTCGGCGATCCTGCCGTCGCTGTGGGCGGTGCAGCACGAGCTCGGCTGGCTGCCGCCGGAGGCGATGGCCGAGGTCGCCGAGCTGCTCGGGCTCGCCCCCAGCGAGGTGCAGGCGGTGGCGAGCTTCTACTCCATGTACTTCAAGAGCCCGCCCGGCCGGCACCACATCCTGGTGTGCGTCAACGCCGCCTGCGCGCTCCGCGGCGCCGACGAGACCGCCGCCCACATCGAGCAGCGGCTGGGCTGTCCCTCGGGGACGACCACCGCCGACGGGATGTTCACCTGGGAGAGCACGATCGAGTGCCTGGGTGGCTGCGGCGGGGCGCCGATGATGCAGGTCGACCACCACTTCGAGGAGCACCTCACCCCCGAGCGCATCGACGCGATCCTGGCGAGGGTCGCCGCCCAGCCGGCCGATCACCGCGACTGGCCGCCGGCGCGGGTGCCCAACCCGCCGGCGTCGACCACGCCGCCGCCGCCGACCGCCGAGGGACCGCCCTCGGCCGGTGCGGGCGGGTAGGATCACCGCCCAGCAATGGCCGAGTACAAGCTGCTGACCAAGGACATCGGGGTCGAGGGCCTGCAGACGCTTCCCGTATACGAGCGGCGTGGGGGCTACCAGGCGCTGCGCACTGCGCTCCGCGACCGCACTCCCGACGAGATCGTCGAGCAGGTGAAGATCAGCGGGCTGCGCGGCCGCGGCGGCGCCGGATTCCCCACCGGGACGAAGTGGTCGTTCCTCCCCCGCGACGTCTTCCCCCGCTACCTGTGCATCAACGCCGACGAGTCCGAGCCGGGCTGCTTCAAGGACCGCTACCTCATCGACGAGAACCCTCACCAGCTGATCGAGGGCATCGTCATCGCCGCCTACGCGCTGCAGGTGAAGCACGCCTTCCTGTACATCCGCGGCGAGTACCACGACCAGCGGCTGCTGCTGGAGCGCTGCGTCGAGGAGGCGCGCGCCGCCGGCTACATCGGCGAGCGCATCCTCGGCTCCGACTTCGGCTGCGACGTGATCGTCCACGGGGGCGCCGGCGCCTACATCTGCGGCGAGGAGACGGCGCTCATCGACTCGCTGGAGGGCTTCCGCGGCCAGCCCCGGCTCAAGCCCCCCTTCCCCGCGGTCAGGGGCCTCTACGGCAGGCCCACGGTGGTCAACAACGTCGAGACCCTGAGCAACCTTCCCCACATCGTCTCCCGCGGCGGCGAGTGGTTCAAGGCGATCGGCACCGAGCGCAGCACCGGCACCCGGGTGTGGTGCTGCAGCGGCCACATCGAGCGCCCCGGCTGCTACGAGATGGAGCTGGGACGCCCCATCCGCGAGCTCTTCGAGGAGCACTGCGGCGGGATGTGGAGGGGACGGTCGCTCAAGGCCTTCCAGCCCGGCGGAGGCTCGATGCAGGTGCTCCTGCCCGAGCACCTCGACCTCCCCCTGGACATGGACGCGGTGATGAGGGCGGGGTCGTCGCTGGGCGCCGGCGCGATGATGTTCATGGACGAGACCACCTGCCTGGTCAACGTGTCGATGCGGCTGGTCGACTTCTACCACCACGAGTCCTGCGGCAAGTGCGCGCCCTGCCGCGAGGGCACCTACTTCGAGTCGCAGCTGATGCACCGGCTCGAGGCCGGGGTGGCCACCCTCGACGAGCTGGACACGCTCAAGGACATCTGCGCGAACATGGACGGCAAGTGCTTCTGCCCGCTGGGTGACACCGCCACCTGGTTCGTGATGTCCGCCTACCGGCACTTCCGCTCCGAGTTCGAGGCCCACTGCGGCGCCGGCGGCTGCCCGGTGGCGCGCGAGCACCGGCCGCTGCTGGCGGGAACCGCATGACCCAGGTCGGCACCCCGCCGCCGCCGGACGACGGCCGCGTCGAGGTCACCATCGACGGCCGGGTGACCCGCGCGCCCAGGGGCCAGCTGGTGCTCGACGCCGCCACCGACGTGGGCGTCCACATCCCCATTTACTGCGCCCATCCCAAGATGGACCCGGTCGCGGTCTGCCGGATGTGCCTGGTCCAGGTCGAGAAGATGCCCAAGCTGCAGCCGGCCTGCGCCACCTACGTCAGCGAGGGCATGGTGGTCCAGACCCAGACCGCCCCGGTGGCGAAGGCGCGCGAGGGGGTGCTGGAGTTCCTGCTCCTCAACCACCCGCTCGACTGCCCGGTCTGCGACCGCGGCGGCGAGTGCGACCTGCAGGACTTCGCCTTCCGCTACGGTCCCGAGACCTCGCGGATGCCGATCACCGACAAGGTGCACTTCGACAAGGCGGTGCCGCTGTCGGACAAGATCGAGCTCGACCAGGAGCGGTGCATCCTCTGCTGGCGCTGCACGCGCTACTACGAGGAGATCACCGGCGAGAAGGAGATCGTGCTCCAGGAGCGCGGGGTGCACACCTCGGTGGCCACCTTCGACTCCCGGCCGCTGCGGTCGGCGTTCCAGGGCAACCTCCCGGAGATCTGCCCGGTCGGGGCGCTCACCCATCGCCAGTACCGCTTCGTCGCCCGTCCATGGGACCTGCAGCGCGCCCGCAGCGTCTGCCCGGAATGCTCGTACGGCTGCAACATCAACATCGACAGCCGCGAGTACGAGGTGAAGCGCTTCGCCTCGCGCGACAATCCGCTGGTCGACGACATGTGGCTGTGCGACCGGGGCCGCTACAGCGCCCCGCGCTGGAACCGCACGGACCGGGTGCGGCGGCCGGTGGTACGCGCCCAGGGCGGCGACCAGGAGGTCAGCGCCCAGCAGGCGGTGCGCGAGGCCGGGCGCCGGCTGCGCGAGGTGCGCGACCAGCACGGCGCCAACGCCATCGGCGTGATCGGCTCGGCGGAGTGCACCAACGAGGAGGCCTGGCTGCTGCAGCGCCTCGCCCGCGAGGCCATCGGCACCACCCACCTCGACCACCAGCTCGACCCCTTCCCCGGGCTCTCCCCGGAGGAGCACGCCCTCGGCATCGCCGAGATCGAGGACTGCTCGGCGGTGGTGGTGCTCGGCGCGCGTCCCGAGCAGCAGGCGCCGGTGCTCACCCTGCGGCTGTTCAAGGCGCAGCGCAAGCGCGGCACCGCCGTCCACCGGCTGCCGGTCGACGTCGACGACCCCACCCTGCGGGGGATCACCGGGGGCAGGCTGGTCGGGGTGATCGCCGACGAGGTCGACCGCCCCGAGGCCGCCCACGTGGCCCAGCTGCTCGCCGGCGGAAACACCGAGGTCCGCCGCCTCACCGTCACCCGCGGGGTCAACGGCCGCGGCTGCAAGGACCTGGGGCTGCTCCCCAACCTGCTGCCGGGCTACCGGCCCGCCCCGGGGTCGGGACGCTGCGGCGCGGAGATCCTCGAGGCCACCGGCGCCGGCCAGGTCCGCGCCCTGGTGATCATGGGCTCGCACCCCTGGGCGGCGACCGCCGGGGTGGTGCTGACCGGCGCGCTGAACGCCGCCGACCTGGTGGTGGCGATCGAGACCCAGCCCGGGCCGGTCGCCCAGTCGGCGACGGTGCTCATCCCCGGGCACACCCACGTCGAGAAGGCGGGGACGGTGACCAACCTCGAGGGCCGCGTCCAGCGCATCCGCCAGGCGCTGCCCCCCGCCACCACCGTGCCCACCGAGCTGCGCGTCCTCGCCATGCTCGCCGCCGAGCTGGGCTGCGAGCGCTGGCCGGCGGAGACGGTGGCGGTCAACCGCGAGGTCTCCGCCACCCTGCCCGCCTACGCCGTGGCGGGCAACGGCGGGCGCGCTCGCTGGCCGGTGCCGGTGGCGTGATGCTCGCCGACATCTGGGGCTACCAGATCGGTCCCGACTACTGGTGGCTGATCGTGCTCAAGGGCACGATCATCGTCCTCTTCCTCGCCACCGCCGCCGCCTACAGCACCTATGCCGAGCGCAAGGTGGCCGCCCACATCCAGCTGCGCATCGGTCCCAACCGGGTGGGCCCGATGGGCCTGCTGCAGCCCGCCGCCGACGCGGTGAAGCTGCTCTTCAAGGAGAACGTCGCCCCCGCCGGGCGCGACAAGCTCCTCTACCTCGTCGCCCCCGCCTTCGCCGCGGGGGCGGCGATCTTCGCCTTCGCCGTCATCCCGGTCAGCGCGGTGAGCACGGTGAACGGCTACCAGCTGCACTGGGACATCGCCCACCTCAACGTGGGCCTGCTCTACATCCTCGCGGTCACCTCGCTGGGGGTGTACGCCATCTTCCTGGGCGGCTGGTCGGCGAACAGCAAGTACTCGCTGCTGGGGGCGCTGCGCTCCTCGGCGCAGCTCATCTCCTACGAGATGGCGGTGGCCTTCGCGCTGATGGGCGCGGTGATCCTCAGCCAGAGCCTCGACCTCGAGCAGATCGTGCTCGCGCAGCACCGCGCCTGGTTCGTGCTCCTCCAGCCGCTCGGCTTCCTCCTGTACTTCACCGGGGCGCTGGCGGAGACCAACCGGCTGCCCTTCGACCTGCCCGAGGCCGAGACCGAGCTGGTCGCCGGCTACCACACCGAGTACTCGGGGATGCGCTTCGGCTTCTACTTCCTCGGCGAGTACATCAACATGGTCACGGTCTGCTCCATCGCCACCGTGCTCTTCCTCGGCGGCTGGCTGCCCATCCTGCCCTTCCTCGACTTCATCCCCGGGGTGCTGTGGTTCCTCGCCAAGATGCTCCTGCTGCTCTTCGGCATGATGTGGATCCGCTGGACCCTGCCGCGCCTGCGCTACGACCGGCTGATGAATCTGGGATGGAAGGTGATGCTGCCGCTGGGCCTGCTCAACATCGCCGTCACGGGAGCCGTGGTGGCGGTCAAGGCGTCGCTGTGAGCGGGCGCGCGGCATGCTGATCGAGATCGTCAGGGGCATGGCCTTCACCCTGCGCAAGCTCTTCAGCAAGCCCATCACCATGCAGTGGCCCGAGGAGCAGAAGCCGGTGATGCCGCGGCACCGCGGCCGCCACGTCCTCCACCGCTACGACAACGGGCTCGAGAAGTGCATCGGCTGCGAGCTCTGCTCCGGCGCCTGCCCGGTGGGCTGCATCTACGTCGAGCCCGCCGAGAACGACCCCGCCAACCCGGTCGCGCCCGGCGAGCGCTACGCGCGGCGGTACGAGATCAACCTGATGCGCTGCATCTACTGCGGCTACTGCGCGGAGGCCTGTCCCACCGAGGCGATCACCCTGGGGCCGCGGTACGACCTCGCCGACTACCGGCGGGAGCGCACCGTGGCGGTCAAGGAGGACCTGCTCGAGGCCTGGCCGAACTTCGGCGCGGGCAGGGGCCAGAACCCCCACGGCGCCGGCGCCGACCAGCGCGGCCAGGCGGTGCGCGCCCCCGGGGTGAGCCCGCGGCTGGCCTGGGACGAGGACGAGCGCATCCGCCGCGAGGGTGCCGAGCAGCCCGTGCCCGGCAACGCCGGCCTCGCCCCCCACGTGCCCACCGTCGCCGAGCCGCGGCGCGCCAAGAGGGCCCCATGACCGGGGTCGACATCCTCGCCTACGTGGTCGCCGGCGTCGCGCTGGTGAGCGCGGCGGGGGTGGTGCTCTCGGCGAAGACGATCTACTCCGCGCTCTGCCTGGTGGGCAACATGGTGTCGCTGGCGGTGCTCTTCCTGCTGCTCAACGCGCAGTTCGTCGCCGCCGTCCAGATCATCATCTACGCGGGCGCGGTGATGGTCCTCTTCGTGTTCATCATCGCCCTGCTCGACCCCGGCCACGACCCCGACTACGAGGGCCCGCGCCGCGACCCCCGGCTCTGGGTGGGGATCGTGGCGGTCGGCTACATCACCGCCCAGGTGTTCGCGCTCGCGGTCAACGGCACCACCTATTCGAAGGCCGACCACGTCCTCCAGGGGCAGCGGCTGGCTCAGGCGGCGAACCCCGGTGATCAGCACAGCTTCGCCTTCGACCCCGGCTCGGTGAACGCGGCGGGCAACGTCCAGGTGCTCGGCCGCGAGCTGTTCACCACCTTCCTGCTGCCCTTCGAGATCACGTCGCTGCTGCTCATCGTCGCCGCCGTCGGCGCCGTCTACCTGACCCGCCGGCTCCCCCACGCCCCGATGGAGCCGCCGGGCGCGACCTCGCCGGTGGCGGCGCTCCCCGAGGAGACCGCCCCCGAGCCGGGGCGCGAGACGGTCGGGGTGGGCTGATGCTCAGCATCGATCTCTTCCCGCTGCTCCTCGGGCTCAGCGCCGCGATGTTCACCGTCGGCGCGGTCGGGGTGCTGGTGCGCCGCAACCCGCTCGTGGTGCTGATGTCCATCGAGCTGATGCTCAACGCGGTGAACCTCGCCTTCGTCGACTACGGCCGCTACCTGAACAGCGAGGACGGGCAGATCTTCACCCTGGTGGTGATCGTCGTCGCCGCCGCCGAGGCGGTCGTCGGGCTCGCCCTCGTCAGCCAGGTCTACCGCTCCGGTCGCGAGCTCGACATCGACGACCTCAGCGAGATGAGGGAATGAGCCCGACCCTGGCGGGGACGCTGGCCGTCCTCCTCTTCGCGCTTCCCCTCGCCGGCTGCCTCGGCAACGCCCTGCTCGGGCCGCGGCTGGGCCGGCGCTTCTGCAACGTCCTCGGCCCCGGGGTGGTGCTCGCCGGCTTCGTCTGCGCGGTGGTGGCGCTGGTCGCCGTCCTCGGCGCCCACGAGGGCGCCCGGTCCACCACGGTGACGCTCTGGCCGTGGCTCGACCTCGGCCCCGGCGCGCTCCGGGTCAACGTCGACATCACCATCGACCCCCTCAGCGTGCTGATGTGCCTGGTGATCACCGGGGTCGGCTTCCTCATCCACTGGTACAGCGTCGGGTACATGGCGGACGACGAGACCCCGTGGCGGTTCTTCAGCTACATGAACCTGTTCATCTTCTCGATGCTGCTGCTGGTGCTCGCCGGCGACATGGTGATCCTGATCATCGGCTGGGCGATGGTGGCGCTGAGCAGCTACCTGCTGATCGGCTACTACTACGACCGGCCGAGCGCGGTGACCGCGGCGCGGAAGGCGTTCATCACCCAGGTGATCGGCGACGTCGCCCTCTACATCGCCGCCTTCATGATCCTCGTCAACCTGAGGGTTCCCTCGCTCCAGCTGCCCACCATCTTCCACTACGCACGCGAGTCCTTCCCCCAGGGCGGCGCGCTGATCACCACCATCTGCGTGCTCCTCGCCATCGGCGCCTTCGCCAAGAGCGCCCAGTTCCCCCTCCACACCTGGCTCCCCGACGCCATGGAGGGCCCCACGCCGGTGAGCGCGCTGATCCACGCCGCCACCATGGTGACCGCCGGCGTCTACCTGATCGCGCGCTTCCACACCCTCTTCGACCTCGCCCCCATCGCCCAGGGCATGGTCGCCTGCGTGGGCATGGGCACCGCGGTGATGGCGGGCGTCATCGCCCTCAGCCAGATCGACATCAAGCGGGTGATCGCGTACTCCACGATGTCCCAGATCGGGCTGATGATCTTCGCCGTGGGCATCGGCGCCTACAGCGCGGGGATGTTCCACTTCGCCACCCACGCCGTCTTCAAGGCGCTGCTCTTCATGGCGGCGGGCAACGTCATCCACGCCCTCCACGACGAGCAGGACATCCGCCTGATGGGCGGGCTGGGGCTGACCATGCGGCAGACCGAGCGCTGCTTCCTGGCCGGATCGCTGGCGCTGGCGGGGATCCCGATCTGGGCCGGCTTCTTCAGCAAGGAGGAGCTGCTCGGCCTCGGCTACAGCCACGGTCCCTGGGCGCCGACGCTCTACCTCGTCGGCGTGGGCGTCAACGTGCTCACCGGCCTCTACGCCTTCCGGCTCTACTTCACCGTCTTCCGTGGCGTGCCCCAGACCGCCCGCACGTACGCCGCCCACGAGGCGCCGCCGGTGATGCTGATCCCGGTCGCCATCCTCGCGGTGCTCAGCACCGTCCTCGGCCTCGCCCTCCTCCCCGGCATCCCCGGGGTGGTCGGGCCCTTCATCCTCGGCAGCTTCCTCGACCCGGTCTTCACCGCCTTCGGCGGTCAGGTGCTCACCGAGCCGGGCCGGCAGGCGGGGCTGATCACGGTGCTCCTCGGCACCGCCGCGAGCCTCATCGGCACCGGCCTCGCGAGGCAGTGGTGGTACCAGCGCAAGCCCGACGCCCAGGTGGTGGCGGCGCGCGTGCCGCGGGTGCTCACCCAGCTGTCGCTGCACAGGTTCTACTTCGACGAGATCTACGACGCCACCCTGGTGCGTCCCACCCGGCAGCTCGCCCGCGCCCTGCGCACCGTGGTCGAGCCGGTGTACGCGGACGGCTGGGTCGAGGGCGTGGGCCGGGCCGCCGGCTGGATGTCCGAGACCTTCCGGGTGCTCCAGACCGGCCGGCTGCGCGACTACGCCACCGGCATGCTGATCGCCGCCAGCGCCTTCGTGATCGTGCTCGCGGTGTTCGTGCGATGAGGGCACGGAGGTGACCAACGTGCCCTGGCTGACGGTGGTCCTGATGATCCCGCTGGGCACCGCCATCGTGCTCCAGTTCGTGCCCCGCTCCGACCGCGGCGCGGTCAAGGCGGTCACCGTGCTCGGCACCCTGGCCACCGCCGCGGTGGTCGCCGGCCTGCTAATCGCCTTCAAACGGCACCCCGGAATCCCGGCGATCGGACCGCGGCTGCAGGACACCCTGATCGCGTTCCAGTTCGAGGAGATCCACTCCTGG
>JAQBPH010000664.1:0-6995 GCA_028287625.1 Chloroflexota bacterium
CCCAGCCCCAGCCGAGCCGCTTGGGGCCGAACCACGGAGTCCTGGTGAGGCGTCGCATGCGTCCAGCCTACCTGCTCGCCGCCCCCGGCCTGCCCAACAAGGCGAGGAAGATGAGGATCCCGGCGCAGCCCAGCGTCGAGTTGCCCGTTCTCACGTCGACCAGGCTGGCGATGTCGCTACATTCCCACCTTGTCATCGCCAGTCCTGACTACGATCACCGATCATTCTCAACTAGAGCGCCGCTCGAAAGTCAGTCAGTTCCGTCGATGACGGGCCGAGTGATAGAGCTCAACGTAGTTCTGAGCGCCGAGCGCATCGCAATTATACGTGTAAAGGTAGGACTGGGCCGATCGGCCGGCGGCGATGTTGCAGGGAATTGCCGTTTCCTGCGACAGCCCACGGACTTCTGAAGCCCTTGATGGAGGCGGTGCCATGCCTGAGCGGACCGCAGTGCTCGGGGCCGATTCCGACATCCTTCGAGTCCCGTATGACAGAGACGCCAGAGACGCTGATGACAGTCGGCAATCGCACGACACGGATGGTTTCGTGCGCTTGGCGCCCTGCCCTTGGTGCGGCGGCCGACGACGCATCCTGGCCGACGCTGGGAACCAGCTCCAAGGCCGGTGCCTCGCCTGCGGTGAGGACCTCCCAGCCCCGTTGGCGACTGAGCGGCTGGCCGAGGCACTGGTCGAGGCGCCCCCCGGCGCCGGGTCACACACCATGCTGCTCCACGCTGCGCCGCACTGCGTGCTCGTCGTCGACGACGACTCCGAGACGCGCACTCTCCCACTGCTCTCGTTGGCATCCGCCGACTACCTTGTGCATTCGGCACGCGATGGCCACGAAGGGCTGCGGCGTTTCCGCCAGGTCTCTCCCGCCGCCGTCGTCAGTGATATCCGCGTGCCCGGTCTCGACGGTTTCGAAATGTGCCGCCGCATCCGTGAGAAGTGTTCGATGCAGGCCCTCCCGATCATCTCGTTCGTCCGTCTCTTCAACCGTCCGTTGGTTCGGCAGCACCGGTCTCATGCCACCGGTGGGGTCGGGGCGGCCCAACCGGGAAGGGGATCCCGCCGTCGGTAAGGCCGGGCGCGGGCACGCCACGTTAGTACTCGATATGGCAGCTATCAGATGGCCGCGGCGGCTGCTGCGACCGCGGCCGCACCGGAGTGGTGGAGACTGTTGCTGAACACGCCGGATCGAGGGCTGGCGCCGCCGCAGACGCCGCGACAACCATCGGCGGCATCGAAGCGATGAATCGCTGTCATTCCCGACAAGTTCCTCCATCCGCCGTGCGACGATTTCACCTGATGGTCCCACTGCCCTCCTGGACCACAACGGTGGACGACACCCGAGGCCAGCTCGGGCCTGCTCATGCCGTGGCTGGAGGGACCCGCCCGGCGAGGCGTCACAGCACGCGGCGAAGCAGCGGGACGAGAGTGCCGAGAACCCCGCCGTACGCGAGGTGAGCGTTCTGCATCGTCTCCGGACGCCCGGGCCGGTCGTCGTCCGGGGTCGGCATCGCGCCGATCGCGGGCGCAACCCCCTTGTACATGGTCTCCCACACAAGGCGGCCGAACAATGGGCCAACCAGCATTGCGGGGAACGGCAGAATCTTGAGAGTCAATCCAAACAGTGCACCGGCCCCCGCGCCGAAGGCGAGATGCCCCAAGTCGGTCACGTTGTCCTCGGTGGCAGCGTCGGTGTTGGCCTCGGCGCGGTCCAGGAGGTTCCCGGTGACCGCCTCAGGACCCGATTCGGCCATGACGTCTGTTTGCTGGGCGCCGGCCATGACCTTCTGCATGGCGATCGCCCCCACCGCTCCGGCGATCGTCCCCGCCATGAGACCACCTGCCATGTTCATCTCCTCCTCTGGCCACCGGACACGGTCCGCCAGCATGCATGATGCGCTCATCTGACAAAATCGTCAATGTGGGGCTCCCGCTCCCAGCCGACGCTCGGGGCGGCCCGATTGGCGAATCAGTGCATTCGGCCTGTGCTTCAGGACTCACGTCCCTTTCCACCATGCCCCAGGGCACCGGCGGGAAGTGCTCGCGTCCCGAGCACCGCTCGGATGTCGACCTGGGCTCCAGGGCCAGACGCCCTCGTTGAAATTCACGGCATACACGCGCGACGCATCGCGAGGAAGTTGCGGTACTACCGGCTGCTCAGCAACTCGGTAGACCCGGAGGCGGTCGAGAGGGCCCCACTCGAAAGTGGCCATCCAGGCCAGCGTCTCCCCCCTCAACGCTGCCACCACAGAGGGGTGCACCCGGTACTCTGCGGCGACGGCATCTCGCAGGCGTCGGAGAGCTGCGTCCCGGCGGTCGATCCGCTGAACTGAGGTCACCAGTGGTCAGGGTGCCGAGGTGCTCCTCGGTGCGAGCGAGTGAAGGAGGTGGTCGCCCGCGTCGCCAGTCGCCTGACACGCGCATCGGGTCGCGAGGTGCCGCTTGACGATGGGCGCTCGATGCCGGGAATGGGACGGCGGTGGTCGTTCGCCAAAGCGTGTTCATCGTCCTTGCCGCACAACCGCCTGGCGTGAGCCCTGCAGGCCTCCGCCGCGGCGTAGCACGGCGAGGATCCTCCGGACGGTGCCACGCCCCGCGCCGGCGCGACGGGCGAGTTCCCGCTCACCGGCCCACCGGCCGCCGCAGATGACCTCGTGAAGATGAGCGATGACGCTGACCGCCTGCGGCGTCACCGTCCGGGCGCGGGCGGCATAGACCTCCTGGAGTTCGCGACAGCGCTCTGCGTCGGCTATCGCACCCTCACCGCTGCCGCCGCCGCCCTCGACCGGCCGCGCGACACCGCAACCGGCTACGCCGGACACGTCGTCGTCCAGACCCCGTCGAAGGAGATGTGAGCGCCACGCTGCCCCATCCCGACCGGTTGATGACCCGCGAGCGTCCGATCGCTCCGCCGGCCGACGTCGATCTCGCCGTCGAGGAGCTCGCCTCGCTGATGGCGAGGAAGCACGACGATGTGCTGGAGGCGCTGGAGGCCGTCGTCCGTGCCGCAAGCCGCCTGGTCCGCACCCGGCGTCGCGCGGCGCCGCTCGATGACGAGCGCCCGGTTCCAGCGATCGGGCCATGGTCGCTCGAGAACGGCATGCTCGACATCGTCCTCGGAGAGAACTGACTGGTGATAGGCCCTCCGCGCCAGCACGGCCTCATGAAGACGGAGCTGACCGCGGTGGTGGATGAGCACACATCCCGCCGCGCCCCACAGCCGGCCATCACCATGAGGAGGCGCCTTCCTGCTCGCCTTCCGAGCCGAGACGTCCGGCGGCCGCGAGGGAAGCCTGATCCTCCTTCCATCGAGGGCACGACCATCGAGCCGCTGGTCACACCGACTCTCTGCGTCGTGCGGCTCGGCCGCTGACCAAGGGCTTCGGCCAGATGACGTCTCCAGTGATGAGCCCGTGGCTCGGTCCAAGACCGCAGACACCTCGATGAGGTTGTTCCACCGAGGTTCTGACGTAAGGGCCAGGGCCCGGGGACTGCTGGGGAGTGCCATTCCGGCGGCTGGTCTTCAATAGGGACGTGGTTCCGATCGTCTTCGGACACACGGTGCGGATCCCTGACGGCGGCGCTCACGAGACCGAGATGCCGATCAGCCGCCCGATGCCGAAGGTGACGCCGGCGGCGAGCAGGCCGAGGATCAGCTGGCGCGTCCCCGAGAAGAGCGCGGAGCGACCGGTGAGAAGGGTGATCGCCGCACCGATGCCGAAGAGCCCCAGGGCCGCGCTGGCGATGCTGATGACCACCGCGAGCGTCCCGGTGGTGACGAGGAAGGCGATGAGCGGGATGATCGCCCCCGCCGCGAAGAGCAGGAACGAGGCGGCGGCGGCGACATGGGGAGAGCCGGTGAGCACGTCCGGATCGAGGCCCAGCTCCTCCCGGCTCAGGGTCTGCAGGGCGGTGGAGCGGTCGGACATCATCCGCTCCGCGACCGCACGGGCCTCGTCCGGTGACAGCCCCTTGGCCTCGTAGATGAGCGCGAGCTCCTCCCTCTCCTCCTCGGGCGCCTCCTCGATCTCGTCCGCCTCGACGCTGATCTGCCGCTGCGCGAGCTCGCGCGCGCTCTGCACCGAGACGTACTCGCCCATCGCCATCGAGCAGGCGCCCGCGAGGAGACCGGCGAAGCCGGTGATCACGATCGAACGGTTCTGCAGCTGGGCTCCGGCCACGCCCATCACCAGGCTGAGGTTGGAGGTGAGGCCGTCGTTGGCCCCGAGCACGGCGGCGCGCAGCGCGTTGCCGCCGACGGCCCGGTGACGGCCCTCGAGGCGTGCGATGGTGGGACCGGCCATGCCGCGGCCCCCGGGCCCGGCCAGCAGTGAGAGCACCCGCGCGTGCGACCGCTCCTGCGCGCGCATCGGCGTCGCCGCGGTCTCCGGCTGGTCGTCGTAGACGTGCTGGTCCAGCTCCTCGAGCGTGGCCACGGTGGGGAGCACGAACCGTGGTCCCAGCCGGCGCGCGAGGAAGCGGAGCACCCGCGCGCGGCTGGTCGGCGTCAGCGGCGGCGGCGTCACCCCTGCGTCGCGAAGCTTCGCCTCCCAGAAGCGCGCGTGCCTGGTCTCGACCTCGGCGAGCCGGCGGTACAGCTCCATGAGCTCGGGCGTGGGCTCCCGCTCGGCCATCGCCTCGTAGATGGCCGCGCTGTCGACCTCGTCCTGGAGGTTGCGCAGATACCGCGCGACCGCGTCGTCGGTGCCCTCGCCCGAGGGGAGGGGCTCCTGCTCGCCCATGCCACCGCCTCCGCGTGCCCACTCCATGAAGGACCACCGCCATGGTAGGTGCGCCGCCACGGTACCGTGACGGCCAGGCCATCGGCGCGCGACCGCAGCCGCGTACGCTCGGCTGTGCTGCTCGTCAGCCACCGAAAAACCGGCAAACCCGTCGCGAGGCGGGGACGCAAAGCCACGGGTCTCCCGGAGACAGCCGAGCCGCCGAATGGCTCACAGGCCGCGGATCACTCCGCGCATCCGCCCGCGGGGCGCGTGGACCTGGAATACTCGGCTGTACCGGAGGGTGTCACATGCGTCGACGTGGACGGCTGCTCACCCTTGCCGGTGTCCGACCCGAGGCCGTGCCCGCGTCCGCGGGTGCGGCCGAGCCCCGGCGACTCGCAGGCGCGCCGTGACGCCCTCGAGCCCGTTGCTGGTCATCGCACTGGGCCTGGCCCTCGGTTGCCTCGTCTACATGCTGTGGGGCGAGGCAGGCCATCTCGCCGTCGCCCGCCACCAGGGCCTGCTCGCCCACATCGTCGGCAGACCCGTGCAGCGGCTGCATCTGGGACGCATCTGCCTTCAGTGCGGCCGGCTCCACCTCGTCCTGAACACCCGCCGCGACCTGTGGCGGGCGGGCAGGATCTGCAGCGTGAAATGCTTCGTGGACGCCGAGGCGGCGGACTCCGCGGCCCAGGACGGCGACAGCGCCGCGGTCACCCAGGTGCGCGAGCTGTTCGTCCGCCCGGACCTCGACCGCGCCGTCGAGGGCGCCCTCACCGGCGATGCCCTCGGCGGCTCGGGCGGCTGAGGGCACTGCTCCTGTCACGGTGACCGTCACCGTGGTCGCCCTCACCGTCTGCGACAGTGTCCACGTGAACGCCGGACTGCGACTCCTGGCACTGTGCAGTCATGGGACCACGACGCAATGGACTGTGAGGGTTGCGGCCTCTGTGCGGTTCCACTAGCATCGTCGAAGCAGCCGAATCTGGCCGAATCGTTGTCGGTGACATGTGCCCACATGACCACGACACGTCGTCGGAGGACGGTTGCGGTGAACCCCAGATCATGAACGTCAGCGCATTCCCGGACCCGCTGCGGATGTCGAGCGCCGGCGGGCCGGACCAGGAGGTCCTCATGCTCGCCATCGCTCTGACGCGGTCGATGATCTGCGAGGGCGCCCTGCTGAGGTGGCGGTCATGAGTCCCGCGCTCCGCAGTGAGCCTCACGACAGCATCCTTCGTCGCTCTGCCGATCTCCTCGACGGTGGGCACAACGCGGTCTCCGTACGCGCCTTCCCACGCCTGACCCCCGACGCCTGCATCGGCGCCTTCGTGGATCTCGCCCGGCGAGGCCTGGTGATCCTCGACGCTTCCAGGACCCACGTCCTCCTGGTCACCGTCGCCGGTCGAGACCGCCTGAAGGTGCTGCGATGACCCTCCAGCTCGTCGAATCGCGATGATGGACGCTGCAGCGAGCAACGAGCACGTGCGAACTCTGCTCGACGCCGTGCGGAGGGTCATCGGTCCCAGGCCCACGGTGCGGGTGGCGATCACCTGCGACGAATGCGGGCGCCGCCACGTTCTCGAGCGAACCGTGGACCAGGCGGGGGAGATCTCGATCGTGTGCCACGCCTGCGAGCTGCCGCTGGTTGCGCTGCTCGACCCGGCCCTGTTGCAGCGTCGGGATCCCAGCGGCGCCGGGCACGGTGCGTCACGCACCTGACTTCTTCTGCTACCTGGACTATCATGCTCTGCCATGAACGCGATCAGACGTCCCGTCCGTCGGTCCAGGTGAGCACCGTGCACGCCTGCTCGCACTGTTCGATCCGCGGGCTCGACGTCTTCTACCTGCCCGCCTCGGCGAGGTGGATCTGTCCCGAGTGCGGGGGCGCGGTCTCCTATCCGTTCCTGCTGCGGGCGGCCGACCTCCGCGAAGCGCAGGCGGTGACGAGATACCGGCGGGCAACGAGGGAGCCCTGAGCGGGCTCCCTCGCGCCGAACGAGAGCGTCAGGCTTTCTCGAGGATTCCGGCGACGTTGCGCAGGAACCCAGGGAGGTCGCGGATCACCTGGGTGTGCCGCAACGGGCTGAAGATCCGCCCCACGTACCGACGGACCTCGGTCGGGTCCTGGGTCACCCTCTTCGAAAGGGCGTCGAAGTGAATCGCGGGGAGCGGCAGGAGACGGTCGACCGGACCGGCCCGCATCGCCCGGCTGATCGCCCCCGCGGTCAGCGCCACCGGACCCGGTGACAGCACCGGCTCC